>JAFMES010000022.1 GCA_017856605.1 Chitinophagaceae bacterium | reverse complement strand
AGCGATCCAGTTAAGAATAAAACAAAAAACCATACTGCTCGCTGGTCGCGATGGCGAAACCACTGCGCTCACCGATCCTGATCACATCAAGCATCCGTTCATAGTGCAGTACCAAACGGATGCGATGGGCATTGGAGATGTATACGGACGGGACCGATCATCGAAAAAAATATATCTAGTAAAAAGCTTTTCATTGAATCGAGCTATCCGTTCGCGTATCCTATTTTCACACGGAGGTTCCCGTGTGTTGCAGTCGAATAAAGAAATCTATCGTTTTCTGGATGGTTCCATATTGATTAACGATTGGTTATGGGGTGATCATAGAACGCTATCACGATTTCAATGGCAGATTGAACGCGATGCGGGCCGCACTCATACAGGCGAATACCGCATTCACTATGATGCGGTTCAGCAACAGGTTTTCAATCAACTGCCACAGAACGGGAGTTCGGGGATGAATACTAAATTTTTGCTGTTTGCACTCACTAGTGAATTTGAAGCTGCACAGCAGGATACCTGGCGATTGAAAAAGGGAGCGGTAATTCAGTGGTCGAACTCCATCAAAGCAAATCGCTATGCAGATGATCGGACATTTTTGCACCGCAAGATGGATGCGTACCATTTGTTTACGTATTGGATTCAACAAAAGCGATCAACGTATTCATTGGGACTGTTTCGATCATTTTCGCACCTCCGTTCTACCACTTTAGATGATTCACTTTATCTCCATTTATCGAAATCCGGTGTTCAGTTTCAATCGCGCCATAGTTTTTCTCAGCATTGGCATGCCAATGCAGCGGGGATGATTGGTTGGGCAATTGATACCAAACGGAGGAGCGCACTACTCTTGTATCATTCCGAGGTTGGGACAACAATTGCTCTTTCGCGCATGCAACACTTAATGCTTTCCTTTCAAGTTTTGAGGAATGCGGGAGATCTGAATTTGTTGCATGCCGGTATTATACAGCGCTCTCTTGTAGAACGTAACCTTCCACTCACCCGGTTGAATTATCCCGAAATGCGTAATGGTATGCTGACCTATACCCGTACGGATCTTAGTCGATCGCTAATGATGGGAATGCAGCTCTACTATATAGAAACTCGCGGAGGTTGGATGAGTTCACTTGTTATTCATCCTACGATGATTGATATTGGCTATTCACTAGCTTCTTTATCAATTGACAGAAGAGCGATAGGATTTATGGAATACGTTATTTTTCCTATTCGCATTCGATATCGAATGCAGGTTGTTTTCAGTAGAATCGATCAGCCACAGAACATCAATGGCCGTGAACAGCGAATTGCATTTCAGCACTATCAAATTATCCATGAATGGCGTACACAATGGAAGCGCCGATGGTCATTTGAGGCTGCACATCGGCTTCACTGGAACAGGCAGTTTCGATCAACAGTTGCATCTTCGACTGTACGTTATGCGGCAGAAAATAAATTTCAAGTGCAGATTGAATATCAGCGGATGTCCGGCAGGGGACAACTACCCGTTCAATTGATGCATCTGGGATGCATATGGGCAGTAAGCAAAAAAATACGCATTACAACTCATGTAATGAATGCATTGAATCAGCGGCAAGTGAGCTGGCAGACTTTGAGTCCTCAGTCTATTCATCTACAACAAATGCCGATTATTGGCCGTTCACTATCGGTCCGATTGTCCGTTGATTTTTAGCGGTTCAACTGCTATGGGTCGCTGTGCACTCTCATTACCAATGCGATCAATAGCCGTTACCATTACATATTGAAGTTGTAGTGGTTCATCGGTTTTATTTGGTGCAAACCGATTGATCAGGAATTCCTGAGTATCTGAAGGGAGTATGCGGTGTTCCCATTTCTTTTCAAATTGGTAGTACACTACCCAGTTGGTAATGTTCTTTTTTTCTCCGTTCCAGTGGATGCGAACCGAATCGCCTTGATTACTGAGCACAACACGTGGTGCATGCGGGGAATGATTGGAGAGCCAGGGACTGGAGGGAATGAGAGCAGGCGATTTGTATACTCCTTCTCTGAGTTCTTTGGTGAGGGATGGATTTTTGATCAGGGAAGAAATATTCCAATGGACTGCCCCCATACTTTTTGGAGCCATCCCGCGCGTGATCATGATTTCACTTACAATCTCTTGATTATTGGCCTTTCCATTTTTATCGGTCCCAATGCTGATGCCTGGCCAGAGATGGCGTTGTTGATTATTTTCCTGATGCCACCATCCTAGCAATATCGGAAAACTCATGTTGAGTTTGGTACTGGGCCAGTAGAGTTGAGGAGTGAAATAATCGATCCATCCGTTGTTCAACCATTTTTTAGCATCTGCATAGAGTTTATCGTATTGGTCAAAACCCTCTACGGATGGAGGATGGCCTGGACGCCAGATTCCGAATGGACTCAGTCCGAATTTGACATGCGTTTTTTCTTTTTTGATTTCGCGGTAGAGACGCTCGATGAGTGTATTGACCGACTCCCTTCTCCAATCACCACGCGATAGTTGTCCCCCGCCCTTCACGTATTCATTCCAGGAACGCTCATCTGGAAAATCTTCATTGCCATTATAGGAGGGATAGGGATAGAAGTAATCATCGAGATGAATGCCATCTACATCGTATCGTTTTACAATGTCCAGTACCACACGGGTGGTATGATCTTGTGTGGCTTGCATTGCAGGATCCATCCACCAATAACCTTCTTTCAGAAAGTAAACTGTTTCAGGATGCTGATTGACATAGGAACGTGCAGAAGGTTCTTTGCCCGCAACGTGGTGAGCGCGGTAGGGATTGATCCAGGCGTGCAATTCTATTCCGCGTTTATGTGCCTCATCGATCCAGAATTGCAGCGGATCATAGAAGGGATCCGGTGCTTTGTCCTGTTCGCCGGTTAGGAAATACGACCAAGGTTCCAATGCACTGGTATATAGCGCATCCGCTTGTGGTCGTACTTGAAAAATAGCCGCGTTGAAATTATTTTCTTGCAAGTAATTGAGTAGCGCAATGGCTTCTTGTTGTTGCTGTTCAACAGGGAGCCCCGGTTTACTTGGCCAATCGATATTTGCTACAGTCGCAATCCATGCCGCACGAAATTCTCGAAGTGGTTGAGCAAAGTTGCGTTCGATTGAAAGGGGACTAACATCTTTTTCCGGTATGGCTTTGCGGTATGTGGAGTGAATGGGGGCAGGTGATTGTGTACTGCGAGAAGGCTCTTGTGTTGCGATGGATAGGGAATCTCTTTTAGGGCGTTCTTTTTTTTCAAGTTTTGCAGCAATGGAACGGGTAAACGTTTTGAATTTGGTCGATACTTCTTTCATGAACGAACATCCGTTAAGCAGCAGGGATAAGGAGAGCAGAGCAGTAATGGAAATATGTGCCGACGAACGCTTCATGCGGAGTGTAATGTTACGAATTAAATCCTTTAACTTGACCAGTAGTTAATCACATGTTCATGACTCGTCTTTTTCAAATTCTATTGCTTTTTTTTGTCGCTATACGCGTACCTGCGCAAGTAAGCGTGTTTAGTTCTGGCGAGCATGGGTATGCATTTTTTCGGATACCCGCTATCATCGGATTACGCAATGGCGATCTGCTTGCTTTTGCTGAAGGAAGAGTAAATGGTTCAGGTGATTTTGGAAATATTGATCTGGTAATGAAGCGGAGCAGCGATAAAGGTGCGAGCTGGTCGGAATTGCAATTGGTCGTTGATCAAACCGATCTTCAAGCCGGGAATCCCGCTCCTGTTGTAGACCTGTTGGATCCTGATTATCCCAATGGTGTAATTTATCTGTTTTACAATACCGGTAACAATCATGAAAACGAGGTACGCAAAGGCAACGGTGTTCGAGAAGTTTGGTACGTACGTTCGATTGATCAGGGAGCGACGTGGAGTACGCCAGTGAATATCACGCTGCACACGCACCGACCCAATGTTTCCAATTTTAATCCCGCATATCGGTTTGCTGAAGATTGGAGAAGTTATGCCAATACGCCTGGACATGCACTTCAGTTTCAAAAAGGCAGGTATAAGGGAAGGATTTATGTAGCAGCCAATCATTCCTATGGTGAACCTCAGAAACAGTTCAACGACTATCGTGCGCATGGATTTTATTCAGACGATCACGGGAAAACATTTCGATTGGGAGCTGTTGTTGATGTACCTGGATCGAATGAATCGATGGCGACTGAATTATCGGGTAGCAGAATGTTGATGAATATTCGTAATCAGTCGGGCTACCCACGTTCTCGTATAGTAGCCTATTCCAGTTCCGGTGGTGAGCGGTGGGATACAACTTATTTCGATGCTTTACTTCCCGATCCTGTTTGTCAGGGTTCGTTGTTGACCTTGGGATACTGCAAGGGCAAAGCCATTGTTGCATTTTGCAATGCCTCCGACACGGCTCGAAGAGCAAACTTGACCATCAAAATCAGTCGCGATGAAGGTCGCACTTGGACAAGTTCCATTCCAATCGAGCCCCTTGCTGCCTATAGTGATATGGTGGCAGTTGGCAAGCGCACGATAGGTGTATTATATGAGCGCAATAATTATAAGGAAATCGTTTTTAAGTCGGTCGTCTGGAAATGACACTTATAAATCTACTTCAGGAAGTTCAGGAACCTGAATGCGTTTGAGGGTGCGTTGATATCGTTTTTCCTGTTTTGAGTTTCGTTTGATGCGGGTATTGGTCATTGCACCGCTCAACACAATCTTGGTCCAGTAATTAGCAAAACTTTTTTCTTGTATTCGCTCGGCAAACACTGAACCGGTTTTTTTGATGTTGTTGGTCCGCAGGAACGTATTGGCCAGCCAGCTGAGTGCTTTATTGAATACATTTTGCTCCCAATCTTTTTTATTGATGAAATCAATTTTTAGGTTGCTGTAGTACATGCGCATTTTGCCATGTGCGAGGAGGTTGCTGCCCATGGTACGCATTTCAAGTGTATCGAGTCGTCCGCTTCGAATGCGCATATTGGCGATGGGGAGTAGGATTTCATTCAGGGCGGGAAGATTGAATCGACTGAAGCGCACGCGATAGAGGAAGCTGGCAAGAGAATCGGCATACGATTCATGGAAGCGTATGGATACGTTTGCAGCATCTTGTAGTCGCGCTGAAAACAGCATATACAAACTATCCGTTGCGGTGAATTGATAGTTATCGATGTTGCGAATGCTTCCTTGCAGCTCGGTGATTTTTATTGCAGCAATACTTTCTGTTTTTTCATTGAATTCATCATAGCGAATGATTCCGTTTTGTAATCGCAGGCTATCGACTTTAAAGCGGGTTTTGATTTTTTTGAGTAAGTTGACCGGAAGAGGTTTAATGATACCCGGTTCGATGGGGAGTCGTTTGTCTTTATAGACATCGAGTTCGGGCTTATCTACAATTACATAATCAAATTGTAATGCCGAGTCGGTTGCGATGCGTTCAATATCAAAATTCTGTATTGTAATTTTTCCTGTTCGGAATGCCATGAAATCCTTTTGGTATTTCTGAGAACGGATGTACGATTCGCGATCTACTTTAGGAATATAGCGGAAAGAGTCGACTGTCACCATTCTTCCGCCATTGCGGTAACCGATGCCATTGGCGCGGATTGCGAAAGCGTCTGTTTCTTCTTCTAGATCAATATCGTTGGCATAGAGCGTGGGATTTGCCTTTAGTCGGCGCAGGAAGTGAGCCGCATCAGCACTATCGATTCGGATGTCTTGTCCCCCTACATTAAAATCATAGATCCGAAATGGCTTTCCTGATTTAGGCGTAACAGCGAGTGAGACACTTTGTGCTGTGATGTCTTTGATGGTGGTAGAAAAATTGAGTGGCGACGGGTGAGTGGTTTGATCCAAGTGTTCGATGGAAACTGAGAATTGATCGTTGTCTACTTTGAGGTCTATGCTATCGTTTATTTTCAGATGCAGATCTGGAGCATTGATTTTTCCATCTTTGATGGAGAAAAGTTGCTGATCGATGTTGGTCAATAATCGCGTTGCAGAAACATCCAGGGCCTTGGATTGCAGGGCAATAGATTTATTGCCGTTACGTTGGAGGAAGTCGACCGACGCATGTTCAATTTGAAGTTTACCGATTTGGAGTCCCCCGCCTTTTTCATTCTTTGAATCCACACTGGAAGTGGTAAGCGCAATGATGGGGTTCTTCAGGATCAGTTCATTGATGACAGGGTATTCATTTTCAATTGATGCATTGAGGTCTGGTGTAAATGAGATGCGTGGGAAGGATGCTTTAAGCGTGGTGCGTTCATCTTGTTGTTCAACCTGCAGCGCATTAAAGTAGGAGGGAGTTTTTTCTTCAATTTCAAATTGTTGAGCGCTGAGTTGAAGCGTAGGTGATTGCACCCGAAGGAAATTTCCGGTTACATCGACGTACTGCATACTAATTTCTTCGTCGATGAACACACGAAGGTTATTGGAGACGATGGAACGCAGGTCGGTTTCAACGTGGAGATTTTTTGGAGTGGTATAATTGATTGTGGTAGTTCCGGCACGAAAGCTGCCCACTTCAAATCGGCTCAATTCATCATCAAAAGAGTAGTTGTTGATGGTGATGTCTTTAGCAACGATGCGGTTGTTGTTATTAATGAAGGTGAACTGGGCACCTTGGATACGTTTTTCTTTACCGTAGAGTTCTCCTTTTTGTAAAGCGATGATTTGTTTTTTGGAGCGAAAAGCAGCTGAGTCGAACGTTATTTTTTCGATTGATTTCACCATGGATTCATAGGTGGAGAGGTCCAGCATTTCGTTTACGGAGATCTCCGATTGAATTCCAAAGGCTGTAATTTCTTCTTCGGCGTTGATGGCTTTGTTTTGAATGCGGCCGTTGACGATTTGAATTGTTTCTAGGTCGATCACGTCGCTGAAATCGTGCAGGATTTCTTTGATGGAGCGTGCTTTTTGAGTGGAACCTTTTTGTTGGATATAATTATTGACAAAGGTGGGGTTAGAAAGAGTGAGTTGTCGCGCTTTGAGATAGCGATTCATAAAGAGCTCATGAATTTCCAGATCATCGAGTCGGAATACCGGGATGTTGTAGTTTTGGCGATTAGCCTGTTTATTCTTTTTAGTCGGTTGCAGTCGGAAGTTGATCAGTGCGAGCGACTTGTTATTATATACCACGCTATCGAATAGAACATTGTAGAGACCGTTATTGAGGGTTTCGCTGTAGTTTTTAATTGCGAATTGGAGTCGACCTACATCAATCGGCATTGCATTGGCGCTATCGATGTTGATGTTGTATGCATAGAAGCTGTTTCCTTTGGTGGAGAACGTATCAATGGTTTTTCCAAAGGTGCGCAGTGTGATATTGCTATTGGAGAGGCCGATATAACCCAGTTTGATATTTCCAATCAGAGATGCGATTCGGCGTTCGAAAGCGATGCCAGTTGGTTGTTGTTCTTTTTTGTTCGCCAGTCGCAATGAAAGATTCAGATTCGGATTGGTGCAGATGACCGAATCCGCTTCAAATTTATTGTAGAGGTAGAGGGAGGAGAAGTTGATGTTGCGTAGTCGCAGAAAGTCGAAGTCGACTGCCAACTCATTTTTAGCTGAATCCTTGGAGATGCTGTTCAGTTTGAATTTATCGATTTGTACGATGTTGGCTTCTGTATCAAAATCCAGCAAGGCGTATTGGATGCGGTAATCGCCCTCGGGGAATTCGATGTCTTGTGCGCCCGATTTGATTTTGAGTTGTTCGAGGCTGAGTTCTGGATTTTGGCTGTCTTTATTGTTTTTCAGTGCGAGTTCGTTTAAGCGGATATCGATACCGCCGATGCGAATTGTTTTTTTATTGGGTTCCAGTTCATGCAGAGTAAGGTTTCCGTTACGGAGTCCGAATCGTTTGACCCGCATGGAGGAGATGACCTTTTGCATTTCGATGTAGATGCTACCGATTTTGAAGCTCATGTCGTGATTCCCTGAAGCATCGATCCCTTTTGCTTTGGGGTAGACTTCTACGCTGGGTTGATCAGCGATGAGGTAATCGACCAGCAGTGTGCGGTCGCGAAAGAACGCGCGAATGGATTGAAGTTGGAGGGAGAGGTAATGGAATCGGACCAGGAATTTTTTTTCTTTTCCTTGGTTGTCGAGGAAGACCAGCGAGGTGTTATGGAGTTCCAGAGCTTCGTTGGGGAAGAGATGGAGTTGTACGCGACCGATTTCGACTTGTACTTTCCCCTTTGTTTGTCGCGCTACCAGATCACTGATGACCTGTTTGCTGAAGTACTGTACGAATAATTCTAATCCAATGAATATTGCCAGTATAGCAATAATTACAATAGTAAACCTGCGAAATAGTCTATGTTGGAGTACGTTTTTCAACACTTCAAATTTAGTCACACCATCGGATGAAATCGTTGTTTTTCTTTCACATTATAGGTGAAAAAAGCAGTTCAGTCGTTAAAAGTTGTAATCATTTTGTGTATCAAAACCATCATCCATGAACTTAACCAAGTACTTGCGCGGGGCGGGGTATGACCTCATCGAGGGACCCGTTCGCAACCATCAACCGCTTCAATTGTGGCTCAAACGCGGATTCGATCAGCCAGAGCTTTATTATCAACACATCGATCATGCGTTTGCAGCGCCAACGGCACTTGACTTGCGAGAGGATCCGGCATTATCTGTCGATTCAACCTATCAACTCGAGCATTCGTTTCATGTTGGATTAACTATCGTAGGGGAAATCTTGGCTTCAATAGGAGCGCCTCGAATTGATCTGAGTGCAGAACTGGGAATCGGTCGCAAAGTAAAAATCGGGTACAAAGACAGTATGACGCGGGCTGTCCCACTCGGTGAACTGACATCGTACCTGAGTGAGGCCGATTTCCTGCATGTCAATCCCGTTTTGCTGAAACACCTGCACCGTAACCATATGTATATTCTTTCGGGGATTGTTTTTGCTGAGCGACTGGAAGTTGCGATTGAAGCTGAGAATGAGTTTGATACCAAGGCGATTGCTAAGTTGAGTAAACTTAAAGACCCAAGTTTGGAGGTCAAATTAGAAGGTAAGTCGGTTGTGAAGATGGAGGCATCGGGCAATGGACTTTTCCCTATTGCTGTCAAAGCCAATCGAATCGATTTTGATAAAGGGGAGTTCAAAGGGCTGCATTTGGTGACCGACTCACGTAATTTATTTTGATCATACTTGGCGACAATAAGCAGGATGGCTAACTTTGCGGCTCTTTAACCCTTCACTCTCAGCCCTCAGCCCATGCTCGCTTTACGTTCTTTGTTGATCTCTTGTTGTTTTTGCATTTGTATTCATCAAGCAACTGCACAGAAACAAGATAGTCTTAGCATCAAAACCGAATTCAGTGGATTAATCGGTGCAACCAATAATGGATTGTCGATCATTCCCACGTTCTCTTTGAATGCACCCGCTGCCAATTTTTTATTATCCGTAAAAGGTGAGCGATTCAGTTTTGATCCGGATATCCGATTGACGTTTGACGGTCGCCGCGGCGGCATGGTCTTCTGGTTCCGATACAAAATCTTAAAAGAAAAAAAATTCACGTTTCATGTCGGTGCCCATCCAGCATATAATTTTCAAACCAGAAGAATTGAAGAAAATGGGACCAGCAACTTGATTACACAAGCACGGCGATTCCTGGCCTATGAAATCGTACCCAATTATAGGATTTCGGATCACGTTAGTGTCGGAATGTATTACCTGACGGGATATGGTCTACAGAAAGATGGGCCCCGTCGCAGTCACTTTCTTACCATCAATACTAACCTAAGTAATCTTCGGTTAGTTAACGATGTATTCGTGCAATTCACGCCTCAGTTTTATTATCTGAAATTGAACAAGGAAGATGGATTTTACTATACTCATACCGTTGGTGTAGTGAAGAAAAGTTGGCCTGTAGTATTTCAAAGCACCGTCAATAAAGAGATTAGTTCCATCATTACAGGAAGTCGAAAATTTCAGTGGAACATTTCTGTGCTTTATCGGTTCAGTAATAAATATGGTCGTTCAGCGGATGAAGATATTTTCCGCATTGAAGATGAGATCACGGAGTTTTGATTATCAGTCTTTTTTGTGCTAGAAGTTTTCGCTAATTTCATTCTTACAGGCATATGCTGACCTTTACCAATCCCAAGTGGATCAACTCGTTTTACTATCCGTATCAGTCCTTTGAAGAAATCCCGCAATCGCTATTTGATGCAATCAATCGGGATTTAGCTCAACGAACTTCTGCGGAACCATTGGTATCCATTATTATTTCAGCGTGGAACGAAGAGATAAATATTTTACGTTCTGTGGCCTCACTTTCTAAACTGGATACACAAATACCCTTTGAAATTATTGTTGTTAATAATAATTCAAGTGATAATACTCAGCTAACAGTTGATAAACTACATGTGCGAAGTTTATTTGAACAACAACAAGGCTGTGGACCAGCGAGGCAAAAAGGGCAAGAACATGCTCGTGGGAAATATGTATTGCTAGCCGATGCAGATTCGTTCTATCCTCCCAAATGGTTAGATGAAATGATTACCATCTTATCTCAACCCGGAGTAGTAGTGGTTTATGGTCGATATGCATTTATTAGTGAACCAGGTTATCCTCGATGGCAACTCGCAATTTTGGAGACACTTAAAAACTGGATCGCTGCAATTAGGCATTATAAACGTCCATATCTCAATACTTACGGACTAAGTATGGGATATATAAAAGAGTTGGGTTTGAGAGTAGGTTTTATTAAAAGTAGATTTTGGGGAGATGATGGTGCTCTTACTTACGATCTCATGAAATATGGCACAGTAAAACAAGTAAAATCATCCCGCGCAGTTATATGGACCTATCCTCGAACTCTTCAGCGTGATGGAACATTGTTCCAAGCATTTAAAAAACGAATACTGCGTGACCTTGGTCGTTTTGGAGAATTTTTCACGACCAAAATGAAATCGCATGCACCAAGAGAGTAAAATGCATAGTAAATAAAAAAGCCCGTCAACTTTTTGACGGGCTTTTTGTTGCTGTAGGGGGAGGGATCGAACCTCCACGAGGCAGTTAGCTATAGCGCAAAGTTCAGTGGTCGACCCTGGTCGCCATCCATCGCTGAACGGCGGCTCTACACTACGTTTGTCCTGTTATCCTCACCCCCGAGACAAGAGGGCATGTCTGCCGAAAATTTCATCACCCCACAGTGGTAAAGAACTGATGCAAATCTAAGGTTAAGCCACAAAACTTGATAAAAATTCAAAGAAAATTTTGTAATTATTGAAAATATTCAATAAATTGCATAATTATTTGAATTGATTATAAAACGAACAACGATTATGCCTTCAAAATTAAATCTTGACAAACTCGACTTGCAGATCATCCAGATCATGATGCAAGATGCGGGGATTTCATATGCGGATCTCGGTAAGCAACTTTTTGTATCGGGTGGTACAATCCACGTCCGCATCAAAAAATTGCAAGAACTCGGTATTGTTAAAGGTACGCGATTGAACGTTGATTTGAAAATGCTGGGATACGATATCACTGCATTTGTCGGCATCTACCTGGAAAAAAGTTCATTGTACGATCAGGTGGCAGAGGACCTCAAGCAAATTCCAGAAATTGTACGCCTCAACTATACCACTGGTAATTATTCCATGTTCCTGGAAGTCGTGGCAAAAGATATCAATCAACTCAAATTCGTATTGCACGATCAGTTACAAAAGATCAAAGGAATTGAACGAACTGAAACATTGATATCGCTGGAGGAAAGTTTCAATCGCAATGTTCCAGTGGCAGGCTGAGTGCTATCGCACCTTCCTTCCTTTCCATTCGTACGATTTGAAAAATCCCATTGTAGCAGAGCCTACTATATAAAGTACATACATGGGCTGAACTGGTATAAACCATTTCATCAATTCTTTCTTCCCAAAAAAACGGGCAGCTCTGCTCATGAATGAATATTCTACTGCTGCCTTAGCTGCCAACAACAAAACGGTAAAGAAAATCAAGCGGGGTTGTGCAATTGATGCAATCATCATCGAAAAAAGAATCAGGTTCAAAACATATACAACCAGCAATACCGATTTTATCCATCCACTTTGAAAAACAGTTGACTTCCCTGCCCATCGGATCCGCTGTTGAAAGAATTCCTTCCAGCTGGAAACCGGCTCGGTGTCTACAATGGCAGCTTGCTGATAACAGTAACCAACTTTACCAGGATAGGCTCGTGCAATTTTTTCCATCAGCAGAACATCATCGCCGGAAGCAACGTGATCGATCCCCTGAAATCCATTCACATACCGAAATGCAGAACGCGTATATAAAAGATTAGCTCCATTGCACAGGTTAAATCGTTTTGCACTCACGGCCGCAGCGGTGATGGCTTGCAGGGAGAGGAAGTCGAGCGACTGAAAACGTTCCAGAAAATTTCGTTCCGTTCTCATCCGAACCGGCGCGGCAATCAACTCTGCTTGTGTGGTATTGCGATAATGCAACAGGGTAGAGAGCCACGTGGTGGGATGCGTACAATCGGCATCGGTTGTAATTATAATTGAATGGGTGGCAAGTGCAATTCCTTTTGACAGCGCCGCTTTCTTTCCGTGTTTTTCTTCTTCCAATCGCGCATACCTAACTCCTCGATGGCTGTATTGCTGAACAATCTCCGCGGTACGGTCTTCCGAGCCATCGTCAATCACCACAATCTCGTATCCATCCGCTCCGCAATCTTGCGCCAGGAGTCCCTCTAAGCATCTTCCGATGTATCGCTCTTCGTTTCGGACAGGAACAATTACACTGGCTTTTTCCAAATCGCTTATCGGGACGGCCGACGTACTGCGAATCTGTATAAGATCCAGCTCCGCACGGGCAATGATCAGCCCATACAGCAAGACAAACACACACCCGATGTAAAATAAGATCATGATCGTTGCGTTAAATTTCATTCTTTTCTCGCGAAATCATTTTACGGATCCGAGAAATTCCCTACCTTTATATAGTTGCATAACTAACTATATGCCAAACAACCAATTTAGACGAGGGGAATTGTACAGCTTCATCACGGGGATGGCATCGACTGCGATAGCGAGGCGATTGCAAAAAAATTTTAAGCAGGAAGGAATTGAGATTACGATTGAACAATGGAGTGTGCTCTATCATCTCTGGAAAAAAGATGGCATCAGTCAGCAAGAGTTATGCACCGCATCCTTTCGAGATAAACCCAGCATCACGCGATTGGTTGATAATCTCGAAAAACTCAAGTTGGTGAAGCGCATGCCATCGCCAACCGACAGAAGATCGAATTTGATTGTGTTGACCGACAACGCAAAAAAATTACATGATCAAACGATGGAGATTGCATCGCGCACATTGAATGAAGCATTGGAAGGCGTGAGTGCCTCAGATGTTGAGCGAGCGAAAGTAGTGTTGCAACAGGTATACGATAATTTAAAATAGTCAACTTAAAAACATACGCCATGTCAACCGTACACACATCAAAGCCCGTCATGAAAGGTGGTGGATCGCTTACCTTAGAATCACTTCCTGCGGATACATTTATTCCGGAAGATTTTTCGGAAGAACAAAAAATGATGATGGACATGTGTCATCAGTTCCTGCATGCAGAAGTATATCCGCATTTGGATCGAATCGATCAATTGGAACCGGGACTCATGCCGAAGCTCATGGAGAAAGCAGGGGAGATGGGATTATTGGGCATTTCAATTCCCGAATCGTATGGTGGATTGGGTAAAGATTTTATGTCGGCTATCATTGTTGCAGAGGGACTTGGAGCGGGGCATTCGTTTTCTGTGGGACAATCTGCGCATACTTGTATTGGTACTTTGCCCATCCTTTATTTTGGTACCGATGCTCAAAAAGAAAAATACATGCCCAAACTCGCCAGTGGAGAATGGAAAGGTTCCTACGGTCTTACTGAACCCAATAGTGGCAGTGATGCGCTGAGTGCGAAATCAACAGCCAAGTTGAGCGATGATGGAAAACACTATATCCTCAATGGACAAAAATGCTGGATCACCAACGGTGGATTTGCTGATGTATATACAGTGTTTGCAAAAATTGACGGACAGCATTTCACGGCTTTCATTTTAGAACGGGGAATGGAAGGGTTTACACAAGGTCCCGAAGAACACAAGATGGGCATCAAAGGATCCTCTACTGTTCAATTGTATTTTCAAGATTGTAAAGTGCCAGTTGAAAATGTGTTGGGGGAAATTGGGAAAGGGCATGTAATCGCATTCAATATTTTGAATATTGGTCGACTTAAACTCTGTGCTGCAACACTGGGTGGAGCAAAAGAATGTTTGAAGCGCACCATTGAATATGCAAAGACACGCGAGCAATTCAAAAAACCGATCTACGAATTTGGAGCCATTCAGCAAAAGTTGGCTGAGATGACCATTCGCAATTGGGTGACGGAAGCAGGACTGTATCGTGCATCCATGTGGATTCAGCAGAAAGAAGAAGAATTACTCGCCGCAGGAAAACCTGTGAATGAAGCATTGCTTGCAGCAGCAGAAGAGTATGCTATTGAATGTGCGATGATCAAAGTATTTGGATCGGAATTGCTTGATTACGTTGTGGATGAGTCGTTGCAGGTACACGGAGGAAATGGATTTAGCGACGAATACAATGTATCACGAGCTTATCGGGATAGTCGTATTAACCGCATATACGAAGGCACCAATGAAATCAATCGTTTGTTGACAGTCGACATGGTACTCAAACGCGCCATGAAAGGTCGTTTGGATTTGATGGGTCCTGCAATGGCTGTTCAAAAAGAACTGATGAGCATTCCTGATTTTGGAAGTACAGATGATACTCCATTTGCAGAAGAGCGCAAGGCCATTCAGCAATTCAAGAAAGCCATTCTGATGGTGGCGGGTGCTGCGGTGCAGAAACTCATGATGAAGTTAGAATCCGAACAGGAGATCCTGATGGGCATCGCTGATATGGCGATTGAAACTTTCCACGCGGAAAGTGCATTGTTGCGTGCGATGAAATTGGTGGAACAAAAAGGAGAAGCCAACTGCGGATATGAATTGGATATTGCACGGACCTATCTCTATGATGCAGCCGACCGGATCAATAAGTCGGGCAAAGATGCAATCAATGCATTTGCGTCAGGCGATGAACAGCGAATGATGTTATTGGGATTGAAACGCTTTACAAAGGTGGCGCCTTTCAATACGAAGGATGCGAGGCGAAGGGTAGCCGCCAGGTTGTAAGACCCTCCAGCCAGGAGGTTGGGGAAAAGCAAAAGACCGGTAGAAACCGGTCTTTTTGTTTATTACGTATGACTATACACTTAATTGGCAGTTTTTTGTAAAGAACCGTAGTACTTGCTGATGTCGGTTACGCCTTTCTTCATTTCCTCCGGAGTATTGGAGAGGGTAAAATTATCCCACTGAGCATAACCCGGTTGAGTAGGGCGCAGAATTGAAGATTCTTTTTTTGCTTCGTTGCTGGAGTAAGCCAGACCTGTTGCAATTACACCGGTTGAGATCAGCGAAATCAGTCCCAATATGAACCTCAAATCATTTGCATGTCTCATTGGATCCATCAGGTGCATGCTCAGCATGAGCGTATAGGAACCGAAGGCGAACACGATACCTGCCAGCACGATGCTCTTTTGAACGTCTTTGTTTTCGTACAAAGTCACTTTAAGATAATGTACGAAGAGGAACGAAGAGATGATGAAGACAGGAACAGATCCAACCAGCATGATGTTGATCAGATTACTTTCGTTGACACCTTTGAACGCCAAGGCAATCGAGTTGGAAGTGAGTAAACCGGCAAGGGTAACTCCCATTACGCGATTGAACCGCTTGTTGTCAGTCAACTGAACCAAAATCACCAGCATCAGGGGGGCCTGTATGACCGATGAAATGGTATTCATAATGGATGCAAATCCTTCCGTCATCATGGCGAATTTTTGCACCATCAGGGTAGCAACCACCGGCATCAAATAAACAGCAATCAGTGCTGCAAAATTTGTTGTGCTGATGATCTTGTTTGAGTTTTTTGTTTTCATTGGATATTGGATTTAAAACGGGCTCACACTAAAAACGTATATCGAGATCGCGTATTATAAAATGGTCATGAATCGGTCAAAATTGAGGGAAAGTGCTTTTTTGTATACGTATTTATACGATATGCTTTGCCGTGATTTGAGTAAATTTGAGCTCTAACTGATCATATGGGACTACAGAACACGTTCATTCATCATGTTTATTTCTGGCTGAAGAACCCTGAAAGCAAAGAAGATGTGCAAGCGCTGATTGCGGGATTGGAGGCGTTAAGTAAGGTTCCTGAAATCAAGTTGTTTCACATTGGGGTACCTGCCGCTACCGATCGAGAGGTGATTGATGCCAGCTATGCAGTTTCATGGTTAACGGTGTTTGAGACATCAAAAGATCAGGATGTGTATCAGGATCATCCCCTGCATTTGAAGTTCATAGCCGACTGCTCGCATTTATGGAGTCGCGTGAAAGTATACGACTCCATTCAGCATCTATAATATATTATATACACTTCATGCTACAACGTGGCCGATCGGCAGCCTTAGGTTTTATTTTCGTTACTGTTCTCATTGATGTGATCGGTTTTGGAATCATCATTCCCGTATTGCCTCAACTCATCCAAGATTTAACTGGAGGTAATATGAGTCAAGTGTCACGTTACGGCGGTTGGCTGATGTTCACCTATGCGTCCATGCAATTTCTATTCGCTCCAGTTTTAGGTAATCTGAGTGACCGGTATGGAAGAAGAACCATCATCTTAATTTCATTATTCGGATTTGGACTGGATTACCTGTTGCTGGCTTGGGCGCCTAGTATTTTTTGGTTGTTTATTGCACGCATTTTTTCTGGAATTACCGGAGCGAGTATAACTACTGCCTCTGCCTATATCGCCGACATCAGCACGCCTGAAAAACGAGCTCAAAATTTTGGAATGATTGGAGCTGCGTTTGGATTGGGTTTCATCATTGGGCCATTTATAGGAGGGGTATTGGGACAATACGGCGATCGGATTCCATTCTTGTTTGCAGCGGGACTCACGTTAGTCAACTGGGTATATGGGTTTTTTATTTTGCCTGAATCCCTTCCATTGGAAAAACGTCGACGATTTGAATGGTCCAAAGCCAATCCAGTTGGTTCGCTTTTGCACCTGAAGCGTTA
>JAFMES010000186.1 GCA_017856605.1 Chitinophagaceae bacterium | reverse complement strand
AATTTACTCCCCATTTCCGTCCTTACAGTATTTCTGGTTATGGTGAAATCAAAGGAAATGTGTTACCTGTAGATGTATCTACTGTGGTTACGGTGCTTGATCAAAATGGGTTTGTTACTAAGTCATATCCACAATCAAATGGTGATTTTTTATTCCGCGGACTTATTCCTGATCAGGTGTATACTGTCAAAATTGAAGCAAATGGGTATCAAACTCAGTTTATTGAAAATTTAGTCGCTGTAAAAGGAAGTTCTATATCGTTAGACCCTGTCGTTTTGATGCGATAAAACTTGAGATACTGCAATGTAAATGGTTGAATAAATCATAACGAAAATTCACCGCGGCTTCAGAATTTTCATTTTCAAAGGACAATAGATTCTTTTTAATAAATGATCTTGTCTTTTTAATAGTGGTTATTCAATCCTAATTTCGATCAGAAATTTTATTATAATTTGCTACTTGTTTCTTTTGCCTAAAAAGTAGCTGAAATGATCGAAATTGCTAAATATCATTCTGATATTTCTCGTATCTCTTCCGTAGATCTTTCAAATCCGGAATTTGGAAAAGAATGTTCAGACCATATGTTTTCAGCATATTTTGAAAATAATAGCTGGGTGCAACCTGAGATAATTCCATTTGGGACGATTGAGTTTTTGCCTTCTATGCTCACACTGCACTATGGTCAGTCGGTTTTTGAAGGCATGAAGGCATTTAAAATGCACGACGGTCGTATTTCTATTTTCAGGCCAGAGCTTCATTATGAGCGTTTCAATCGTTCATTAGAGCGAATGTGTATGCCTCTGGTTCCAAAAGAGTTATTTTTTACTGCGTTGATTGAACTATTAACTATTGATCAAGCTTGGGTGCCATCAGCATCGGGCACATCACTTTATATACGACCTTTTTGTTTTGCGACTGAATCGAGGTTGAAAATTAAAATATCAGATTCCTACCGGTTCATGATATTGATGAGTCCTGCTGGAAAGTATTTTGGGAAACCTTTTCGACTAAAAGTAGAGACCGAATATACTCGAACCGCTGAAGGAGGTACTGGTTATGCAAAATGCTCAGGAAATTATGGCAGTAGTTTTTATCCTGTAAAACATGCTATAGAACAAGGGTTTGATCAAGTGTTATGGACTGATGCAAAAGAGCATAAGTATATTGATGAAGCAGGAATGATGAACATCATGTTCATGCTCGATGGTAAATTAGTTACGCCTGCATTAAATTCTGCAATTTTAGCTGGTGTTACACGTGATTCTGTTTTGACAATAGCAAAAGATCAAGGAATAATTGTAGAGGAAAGAAAAATAGCAGTCGAAGAACTACGGTCTTTTTTAGAGTCAGGCAAGGTGAGTGAAGTTTTTGGTACCGGAACTGCTGCAGTTGTAGCGCCTGTAAAATTGATACGCATTGGTGATGCGGATTATGAGATACCTGAACCTAGTGAAAATTCATTTCATAGTAAAGCCTATTCACTATTAAATGATATACGGACTGGTATAAGTCCTGATCCCCATGGCTGGAATTTTATCATATAAGTAAAATTACCATGAACGTATTTCAGGATTTCAATAACGAACAGGTTAAGCGTTTACCTGCGCATCTGAGAAAATACGTTGTTGATCAAGAGTATGATCATTATACTCCAGTAGACCATGCGCTGTGGCGCTATGTAATGCGTCAAAATTATAGTTATCTAAAAGATGCTGCCTACTACCCTTATATACCTGGACTTAAGAAAGCGGGTCTGACTATTGAAAAAATTCCGTCCTTGCAGGAGATCAATGACGCGCTTGCTGAGATTGGCTGGGGGGCAGTTACAGTTGATGGATTCATACCGCCAGCTGCTTTCATGGAATATCAGGCTTGGCGGGTACTGGTGATTGCTGCCGACATCAGAACCCTTGAACATATCGAATACACTCCAGCACCAGATATAATACATGAATCTGCAGGGCATGCACCAATTATCAGCGATATCCATTACAACCGTTTTTTAAGTCACCTTGGAGCAGTAGGCACTAAAGCCATGTTTACCAAACAGGATCATGAATTATACGAAGCCATTCGTTCGCTATCTATTCTGAAGGAGACTCATGGCGCTGATCCTGCTGAAGTACGAGCAGCAGAAGAAGTAGTTTACCATCGACAGCACAATATGGGAGAGCCTTCGGAGATGGCATTATTAAGCCGGTTGCAATGGTGGACTGTGGAATATGGTCTCATAGGCTCACTTGAACGCCCAAAGATATATGGGGCAGGACTATTGTCTTCGATAGGGGAGAGTGCATCTTGCATGCGACCAGAAGTTAAAAAAATACCCTATACGCTAGATGCAATTAACTATTCATATGATATAACAAAACCCCAGCCTCAGCTTTTTGTGACACCTACATTTGAAAACCTGTTAGATGTTTTGTATCAATTTGAATCCTGCATGGCGGCGTCAACGGGAGGCTTGCAAGGATTGAAAAAAGCAATCATTTCAGAACAGATCTGTACCATTGTATTAGACAACGGATTACAGATAAGTGGTTGTGTAGATTCTTATATAGAAGATAACGATTCCAACATTACTTGGGTTACAACAAGAGGCCCCAGCGCCTTATGCAGAAATGATAAAGTGTTGGAAGGGTATACTCCTGATAAATTTATAAAGGGATTCAACGTATTACTTGGTAAAATTAAAGAAACACGAATTGGAATAAATAAGTTGACTGAGACAATGCTCAATGATCTGGGCATTCAAAAAAAGATGAATTGTCAATTTTATCTTTCAAATGGTACTTCACTAAGTGGATATATAAATGACCTGAGTTTTTTTAATAATCAATTGGAACATATTCATTTTAGAGAAGTTGAAATTGAATATCCTGATGGCCGAGTTTTGCATTCAAAATATCAAGGAGATCTTTTCTTGTTAGTTGGTTCTGAAATTCCATCGGTATTCAGCGGATCAGCTGATAAACTACTTTTTGATGATGGTCTTCATCTTTCAGACAAAAGGACGGAACGACCAATATATTCAAAAAGAGATGTAGCATATCATCAATTATTTGCTTCAATTAGAAATTACCGGGAAAATTCTCATTCTCATGAAAATTTAACCTTGATTTGGAGTGAGCTGAAAAATAAATTTATAGATGATTGGCTTGCAGCTATGGAAATAGCGGAAATTACTGCATTTGATGAAAATATGAGAGAGTTGTATCAAGAGGTACGTTCGCATTTAGAATTAAAATCATCACAATCGCTGCAACTTAGTAAGTTGATTCAAGACGGACTTTCCATTATTGATCGGAAGTTAGCTTTTGAATAAAACTAAGAAAGCTGCAATGCAAGACACCAGGCTTTCAACGATTCACCTTTTTCGAGTAGATGCTTTATTTCAGTGTAAATGGCATTTCTATTCTGATTATTAACGGAAGAACACAGTTGTCTAGTCTCAGCATCCAACATTGTGAGTGCAGTGGTTTTATCGGGTGGATTATTAAGATTTGCCAATTTAGCCTTTTCGTTATTGCTCAGCCATTCTGCTTTTAATATATCAATTGGCAATTGATCAAAGCCAATTCCTATTTTTTCATTGGGTTTCTCTAGTTGAAATAAAGAGTCGTTATTGATTCTCGCATACCAATTACCTCCTAGTCGCGCTACAAGATCTAAAGCAGTTTGATCTACATTCCCCTTTTCATCTAATATAGATTCTGATAAATGAATACGAATGATCTCAGCTAGAACTAAATTTCCGGCACCACCTGTTTCGCCAAGTGGAATCACTTGATTGATTTTACATTCAAGTTGAACAGGCGATTCTGCTACTCGAGGCGGTTTAACCAATTCGGATGGGAGCATCGTAAAACCTGCCTTAATGAATTCATTTACTCCTTTTGCAAATTCACAACTGGCCAATGATGTTTGTGCAACCATATCATAGGTTACAATATTTATTACGCATTCACCTATCTCAGCTAAGTTATCTAGGGTGTGTTTAGTTGTATTATCGCGCAAACGTCTAGAAGGTGAAAAAATACAAATAGGAGGTTGAACACTGAATAAATTAAAATAGCTAAATGGACTTAAATTAACCTCTCCTTCTTGATTTATTGTTGAGGCAAAGCAAATTGGTCGTG
>JAFMES010000185.1 GCA_017856605.1 Chitinophagaceae bacterium | reverse complement strand
ATTGCAGGAGGTCGACAAGCCATGTTTCAAGCAGTTGAGTTTGCTGAAGATGATCAGGAGCAGGGCTGGAAAGATTTACAGGAATATGGAATTCAACCAAACGATTTTGTAGTTGGAATCGCAGCCAGTGGCTCAACGCCATATGTGGTTGGGGCACTTAATCGATGCAGGTCAAATGGAATTTCAACTGGAAGCATCACATGCAATCCGCAGGCAGCTGTTTCCCAGGCGGCCGACTACCCAATTGAAGTTATTGTGGGACCTGAATTTGTTACCGGAAGTACGCGCATGAAAAGCGGAACAGCTCAAAAGCTTGTTCTAAATATGATTTCAACATCAGTCATGATACAGTTGGGTAGAGTAGAGGATAATCGAATGGTGAATATGCAGCTCACGAATGAAAAATTAATCGATCGGGGTATTCGAATGGTCATGGAACGTTTGGCCATTGAAAAACAAGAGGCAAAAGCGTTGCTCTTAAAATACGGCAGCGTGAAAAAGGCGGTAGAATCGTTCAACGGGATGTGATATGCATGATATAGAGCCCTTTTTTAACTGGCGACACTTATACGTTTCTGAGGAGGATAAACGATCTCCGTTTTTTGGAATTGAATATTCTGAGTTTCAGTTTACTCAAACTGTCTATAATTATTTCATACATCCGCAATGGGACGATTTTGGCTCTCAGACTTTGTATTTGAAAGTCCTATTTGTTGATTACGAAACTGGATTTTGTATTATCGAGTTTATAGGTGAATGGAATGATGCAATTGAGAACGATGTAATGACTCTGAAACGTGAAGTAATTGATAAGTTCATTCGACAGGGTATCAATAAGTTTATCTTGATCGGCGAAAATGTATTGAATTTTCACAGTGGTGACGATTGTTATTATGAGGAATGGTATGACGATGTGGTTGATGAAGGCGGGTGGGTTGTTATGATTGGACTGCCGAATTCTTCTACGTACGACTTTAATAGGGCCGGTCTTGGCAGGTACATACAATTACTGGAATTACCCGAATGGAGACCATTTTCGCCCACTAATTTGTTCATGAAAATCGACAATTTGATTCTTAAAAGATTGAACAATTCGTGACCAGTTCTGAGACTAAAAAACCGATCAGATTAGCTATCGAACATTGGACATTGTGATGTAAATTTGCACATCCTTAATCAGCAATCCTCGTATATGAGTTGGAACCAATTGTTCTCGACATCCATAGGCAAGAAATTGATCATGTCCCTGACTGGAATTTTTCTGGTCATTTTTTTGGTGGTCCACTGCTATGTGAATGCCAATGTGCTTTTCACCAATGGAGAAGAAAATTTCAATCGCGCTGCCCATTTTATGGGGACTAATCTATTGATCCGAGTAACGGAAATTGGGCTTTTTGCCGGATTCATTTTGCACATCATTCAGGGGTACAAACTGGAATGGCTCAATCGCTCCAAGCGTTCATCCCGCTATGCGGTGAGTGCCGGCAATACTACTTCAAAGTGGTATTCCAGATCGATGGCCTTGTTGGGAACGCTGATTTTGATTTTTCTTATCGTACACTTAGCTCATTTTTGGGTTCCATCTCGCATAACAGGATTAGAGGAAGTGGTTTATGATGGTAAACAGTATCATAACCTGTACTTGGAGATGAAAAATGTATTTGCTGAACCTTGGGCAGTGGCACTGTATCTTTTGGGATGTTTTTCATTGTCTTGGCATCTGTTGCATGGCATCCAAAGTGCAGCTCAGACAATGGGATGGACCTCTAAAAATTATTTTCCCTTCATTCGATCCGTTGGGCAGGTCTTTTCGATTTTGGTCCCATTGATCTTTGCCTTGATGCCTATTTTTATGCATTTTGGCTGGGAAATTGACCTGGGAAGCATCACATTATTGTTCTAACATCCTAAATGTTCACATATGCTAGATTCTAAGATACCGGTTGGACCTCTTGAAGAGAAGTGGACCCGATATAAAGGAAACGTAAAGTTGGTCAACCCTGCGAACAAACGCAAATTGGAAGTGATCGTAATTGGAACTGGACTTGCAGGTTCATCTGCCGCTGCCAGTTTGGGTGAAATGGGCTATAAAGTAAAAGCGTTTTGTTTTCAAGACTCTCCCCGTAGGGCCCATTCTATTGCTGCGCAGGGAGGTATCAATGCAGCAAAAAACTATCAAAACGATGGCGACTCGGTTTATCGTCTTTTTTATGATACCATTAAAGGAGGTGATTACCGGGCTCGTGAGGCAAATGTTTACCGGCTAGCTGAAGTAAGTACCAACATCATTGATCAGTGTGTGGCGCAGGGAGTTCCATTTGCGCGCGAATATGGAGGGTTGCTGAGCAATCGTTCATTTGGAGGTACACAAGTTCAACGTACTTTTTATGCAGCCGGACAAACAGGGCAGCAATTATTGATTGGCGCGTATCAAGCTTTAGAACGGCAAGTGGCACTGGGAACTGTTGAAATGTTTTCCCGTCATGAAATGGTGGAAGTGGTGATCATAGACGGAAAAGCAAGGGGAGTAATTGTTCGCGATCTAGTTACAGGAGAATTGGAGCGTCATTTCGGTCATGCTGTTTTGCTTTGCTCAGGGGGTTATGGCAACGTTTTCTATCTTTCAACCAATGCCATGGGTTCCAATGTAACTGCAGCTTGGAGAGCTCATCGTTCCGGCGCATATTTTGCAAATCCTTGTTTTACTCAAATACATCCTACGTGCATTCCGGTATCCGGAGATCATCAGTCCAAATTGACACTCATGTCCGAGTCGCTTCGCAACGACGGACGTATATGGGTGCCCAAAAAACAAGGCGATGATCGTCGCCCTAACGACATCCCAGAAGACGAACGGGATTATTATTTGGAACGTCGTTATCCTGCTTTTGGCAATCTGGTACCACGCGATGTGGCGTCTCGTGCAGCGAAAGAGCGTTGTGACGCGGGATATGGAGTGGGTTCTTCTAAGCAGGCTGTTTATTTGGATTATGCAGCTGCAATTCAACGTTATGGGAAGGCGGAGGTCAGTAAACGAAACCTAGGATCGGTATCCGCTGATGTGATTACCAATTTAGGCAAAGAGGTGGTAAAAGAAAAGTACGGCAATCTTTTTGCCATGTACGAGAAGATAACTGGCGAAAATCCTTATGAAGTACCTATGCGGATCTATCCCGCAGTGCATTATACCATGGGTGGACTTTGGGTAGATTATGAGTTAAAAACAACAATTGACGGTCTGTATGCATTGGGTGAAGCTAATTTTAGCGACCATGGCGCTAACCGACTTGGAGCATCTGCATTGATGCAAGGATTGGCAGATGGATATTTTGTCATTCCCTATACATTGGGTAATTACCTGGCTGATGAAATTCGCACAGCTCCCATTTCATTGGATCATCCTGCTTTTGTTGAAGCAGAGAAAAAAGCAAATGAGCGAATTAATCGGTTGATGTCCATTCAAGGAAAGCAATCGGTTGAAAGTTTTCACAAGCGTTTGGGCAAAATCATTTGGGATAAATGTGGCATGGCTAGAAGTGAGGAAGGATTGAAGCACGCCATAGCAGAAGTACAGGCACTAAAAAAAGAATTTTGGTCTGATGTCCGTATCCCGGGTGAGATCAATTCAATGAATCCAGAGCTGGATAAAGCGGGTAGGGTAGCTGATTTTATTGAACTGGGCGAACTGATGTGTTTGGATGCATTGACGCGAAACGAGAGTTGCGGTGGGCATTTCCGAGAAGAGTTCCAGACTCCAGATGGAGAGGCACTTCGCGACGATCAGCAATACATGTTTGTCTCTGCTTGGGAATACAAAGAAACTGGATGGGACCTTCACAAGGAGTCCTTGAATTACGAAATTGTGAAACCTAGTCAACGCAGTTATAAATAATCATTGAAAACAGAATTATGCAGCATTACACAATGAACTTGAACTTGAACGTCTGGCGCCAGAAAAATGGAGCCAGTGCCGGTCGGTTTGAAACTTATGCGGTAAGCGATATTTCATCCGAAATGTCGTTTTTGGAAATGATTGATGTGTTGAATGAGCGATTGATTAAAGAAGGCGGAGATCCGATTGCTTTTGATCATGACTGTCGCGAAGGCATTTGCGGCATGTGCTCAATGGTGATCGACGGCAGACCGCACGGTCCCTGGAAAGGCACTACTA
>JAFMES010000184.1 GCA_017856605.1 Chitinophagaceae bacterium | reverse complement strand
CGTTGTAATTAGAAACAACCAACATGAGTGTGTCTTGGTTTCTTGGATTCACACTGATGTCTTTCACTACTGAACCGCCCGACATTCCTGGAGGAGTGATTTCAACTACTGGACTTCCCGGGGTTTGTGGATCACGGATTCTATAAACTCGACCCGCGCCTGTGCCGATAAAGAGGTGATTGAAGGAGGAGTAAGGGCCTCTTGTTGTTTCAAGCGAATAGATGTCGCCAAAAACTTTCGGATGCACCGAATCCATGAGGTTCCATGTGCTGGGAGCTACAATGGATGCCTCTTTCGTGGTAAACAATGAATCTTCTGTAGCAAAGTAAAGGATATCGGTGTTATCTGGATCCAAGTGGAAATAGGTCACAAAAATCCCTTCACCTGCAATATCTGGTTTGATGGATTTATACATTGCAGCATTGGTAAAGGGCGGGAAAAGACTGGTTCGAAAAATATTTCCATTTTGAGCCGCACAAAAGAGATACTGTTTTCCGTTTGCATCTTTTTTTGTCATTCCCACTTGACAACCATCGCCACCCAACAATAAATAGTGATCGTTGGAGTCTGGAAGCGCACCAATTAATTTATTTATATCCCTAAACGATGTAGCATTATCCTGTGCTCCGCCAAAAAAGGTCCTTGATCCAATTGTTGGATCTATGCCCACGTGATAGTACTGTAAAGTCTGGTACTTGTTATTGGATAATGACCAGATAACAGGATTTCTTGCAACATCATTTATTTGTCCAATGCCACCATCCGATGCAATCAGCACCTTATTGGGCGCAAGAGGGTCAAATGCGAACGCATGAATGTCAACATGGCTTGCGGCATCTTCATCTATATACGATGTAGAGGTGAGTCCACCTATGAACGAAACGCTTTCTTTCGTATTAAATCCATCCGTTGATTTAAATAAGTTAACACCGCCTGCAAGAACCAGATTGGGGTTAGTAGGATGAATGGCTAACATCATATCATAGCCACCTTGTGTTTCCATGAATTTATCAGAAGCGGCACCTGAAACTGGTGTTCTTTTTGCTACGAGGTTTGCACTGAGGTTACGCCAGGTTAATGGGGTTGTCGATAAATCACATCGAAACAAGTCGGCTTCGGGACTGACAGAGCCATCTTCTGAATTTTCGACCATTGCGTAGAGAATATTTTGATTTGAGGGTGCTAATGCTAGCACTATTCTTCCCCATCCAAAAAGATAATCACCTGCTGCATTTGTCGCGTTGTTGTAAACTTTCCATCCGGTCACATGATCAGGGGTATTGGGGTCCCCGCCCGCAATTCTTGTATATGTACCAGGATCTCCGGATGAAGAAACCCAAATGCCTGCCAGGTCTTTATCCGCATTCCGACCAGTCATGGCCGCATAGATTTTTGAACCGTCTCTACTGATCAGTAAATCACAGATACCTCCAATCGCTAGCGTTGCAGTATTCGATAATGATTCAAAAACAGGATTCCAGGTTGCGCCACCATCGGTTGAACGCACAATTCTTCTATGGATTGCAGCATAAACGTGACCCGTCACGGGATGAACCGCAATTTTGTGAACAAAGTTCCATTGAGAGCGAAAATCGGTTATGTCTGCAACGTTGGTGGAGGAAAGTTTGTTCCAGGTTATGCCATTATCGGTAGACTTGAACATACCCTCACCAAATACAAACCCGACTGGATATCCGGCAGATGCTCCTATCGGCTCACCCGAACCAGCGTACCAAGTATTCTCAAAGCCTTGTCTTGGATCTTGTGCAATTGTCGAAATGCTCCTAATCTGATCGGAGGGATGAACAAAGGTCCAGTTAGCTCCGCCATCTGTACTTCTGAAAATACCTCCGTTGATTCCTCCAGATAGTACAACTCCATTGCCGCGTTTGTCAAATACAATGGTGCGCGTTCTTCCTCCGTTTTGAGTGGGACCTACAGCGATGTATTTATTTTGAATATTTCCTGCTTCGACTGCCGTCTCGCTATTTACACTGACCCATCCATCAAACAAGGGATTACTTCTGACAGGAAGGGATTTTAATAATTCGATTTCTTTTGTTCGAATGCCATCGGGAATTTTTCCAGTTTTTGGATCCCTAGATATCATCCATTCATAATCCCAACGTCCTTTTCCGCTTTTTGCTTCCAATTCTTCAGCATCTTCATCGTCTTCTTCCAAGAGCAAAAGGCTTTCTTTCTTGATTTGTGGTTGATGATGAGTAGAAAAAAAATAAGAAACAACTACTGCACTAGCAGTGATTGCCAAAAAAAGTACAAAGGGTTTGAAAGATGCTTTCATGTAAGGGCGCTCGATCAAGCAAATTAATCACTTTTTAAGCTCTGTTCATCATTTTTCTGTCATAATAATTTGACTAAAAATCGGGTTAAAGTTTAATGTTATCTTTGGTCCGCGGTGAAGACATGAACCTGGAGCATCTATTGGACCGCTATTCATCATCCCCCCGCATGAAAGAGATTGCGGACGGAATTGCTTTGTCTTCAACATCCCGCACTGTTGTAAATGGTCTCAATGGTTCCTCCCGTGCTCTTGTTTTTACCTCCTTGTACAAACTTGCTCAACTATCTTCCTTCAATCATATCGTTGTATTGGAAGATGCGGAAGAGGCGGCCTACTTTCATAATGATATAGAGCAATTGCTGGGCCCCATTGATTTGTTTTACTACCCTTCTTCTTTTAAGAATAATAAAAATTTTCAGATTCAAAGTAGCAGCCATGTAATGCTAAGAACCGAAGCGTTAACGCGACTGGCAGGAGAAGGAAGAAAAAAAATTGTCATCACGCATCCTGAAGCGTTAATGGAAAAAGTTCCCGCTTCGCAGCAACTTCTTTCCAAGGTTATCCATATCAAGGTGCATGATACCTTGTTGACCGATCCCTTAATGGAACAACTTGTAGAGCTGGGTTTTGAACGCACGGATTTTGTTTTTGAACCTGGGCAATTTGCAATGCGCGGTGGAATCATTGATATTTATTCATTTGCTAATGAAAAGCCCTATCGCATTGAGCTCTTTGGAAATGAAGTCGACTCGATACGAATTTTTGATCCGGAATCACAACTGAGTGAACGTAAGCTACTACAGGTCAATATAATTCCCAATGCCGATGCGCATGAGGTTATTGATCAAAAAAATAATTTTTTCGAAACACTGACTGGAGAAACCATTCTGTATGTCGCCAATTGGCAAATCATACTTGATCGATACCTCGATCATGAAGATCATTTGAAGTTATTCATTGAGGGAAGTGATTCAACAACGGGAGTAAATGTGGATCATTTTACGCCTTATGAAAATTTCCTTTCTTCTGTTGAAAAACTAGCCGTTGTAGAACTCGGTTCACGAGGATCCATCCCTTCTCCAACTACAATTGTTGATTGGAGAACCTCACCTCAGCCTGCTTTCAATCGAAAATTTGAGCTACTCATCAATGACCTCAGTGCACATGAGTCTGCAGGGCGACCGATTTATATCTTTTCAGAAAATCCAAAGCAACTCGAACGGCTCTATTCAATATTTGAGGATCTGAAATCACAGATTCATTTTGTTCCGATTGCCCATGCTATCCATCAAGGCTTTATTGATGCTGAACTGGGGATTGTTGCATATACCGATCATCAAATTTTTCAACGCTATCACAAATACAAGATCAAGCAAGCTTATAATAAAAGTAAGGCATTCACGCTTCGTGCTTTGAAAGAATTGCAGCAAGGAGACTTTGTTGTTCATATTGATCATGGAATAGGAGTGTTTAGCGGATTGCAAAAAATTCAGAATGGGGGACAAACCCAGGAAGCTGTCAGAATCATTTATAGAGACAACGATATACTTTATGTGAATATCAATTCTCTGCATAAGATTTCTAAATACACAGGAAAAGAGGGGCACGTTCCGAAAGTGAATAAACTCGGAAGCGATGCCTGGGTTAAGTTGAAAGAAAAAACGAAAGGCAAAGTCAAAGAGATCGCATTTGATCTCATCAAGTTGTATGCTGAGCGCAAAGCAGAGGTTGGATTTTCCCATACTCCAGATAACTACCTTCAGACCGAACTCGAGGCATCATTCATTTATGAAGATACTCCCGATCAAAGTCGCGCTATCTCCGACGTCAAGAAAGATATGCAGGAACCACATACGATGGACAGGCTGGTGT
>JAFMES010000183.1 GCA_017856605.1 Chitinophagaceae bacterium | reverse complement strand
TATTCTGCGTGAAGCCATAGCCGATTGGTACAAGCAATGGTATGAAGTACCGGTTGATCCTCTTACAGAAGTGCTTCCATTGATTGGAAGCAAGGAAGGCATCATGCATATTTGCATGACCTATTTGGATAAAGGCGATGGGGCATTGGTTCCTAATCCCGGATATCCCACGTATTCCAGTGCAGTAAAACTTTCCGGTGGGACGGTTGTGTCGTATTCACTCAGTGAAAAAAATAACTGGCAGCCGGATATCCAACAATGGAAAGCACAGGTGGATGAATTCAATGCAGCCGGTGAAGGTCGCATTAAACTTTTGTTCTTGAATTATCCTCATATGCCGACTGGCCAACTAGCAAACCAGTCCGTATTGCGTGATATTGTTGCTTTTGCTAAAAAAGAAAACATCCTCATCGTACACGATAACCCGTACAGTTTTATCCTCAATGATCAGCCTGCCAGTTTATTTGCATATGATCTTCAAAAGGAAGTGTGCATCGAATTGAACTCGCTGAGTAAATCTCATAATATGGCTGGATGGCGGGTAGGGATGATTATTGCTTCAGCAGATCATATTAATGCCATACTGCGTTTCAAGAGCAATATGGATTCTGGCATGTTTCTTCCAGTTCAGATGGCTGCCGCTAAGGCGCTTGCATTGGGGAAGGATTGGTTCGAGGAAGTAAACAGCATCTATGCTGAACGAAAAATGATTGCTTGTGCTATTTTAAATGAGCTAGGATGTGATTACGCAGCAGACCAGGTAGGAATGTTTGTGTGGGCGCGAATTGATAAAATGCATTCGTCAGGCTATGAGCTGAGTGATCGCATTCTTGCACATGCCAAGGTATTCATTACGCCAGGTGGAATTTTTGGGGATCAAGGTAATGCCTACATCCGCATCAGTTTATGCAGCAAGCAAGAAGTACTTGCTGAGGCGCTGGATCGAATTCGAGGTGCTAAAAAATTGATCACTGCAGAAAGCTAAGTAGCAATGAAAGAAATGAAAACAATCGCAATTGTTGGAGTGGGACTCATAGGCGGATCCTTTGCGCTTCGATGCAGATCCCTTGGGTGGGCCCATACCATCATCGGGGTGGATAATAATTCCGTTCATGCCGCTGAGGCGTTGAACAGGGGATTGGTAGATCAAATGGCTTCACTTGAAGAAGCCGTATCCAAGGCAGATCTAATTGTGTTGGCCATCCCAGTAAATGCTGTTTCCGCAGTATTAAAAACCATTCTCAGTCAAATTGATCAGCAAGTGGTCATGGATATGGGATCAACAAAATCACACATCACCCATGCGGTAAATGATCATCCCAAACGAGGTCGATTCATCGCATCGCATCCCATGTGGGGTACTGAGTATAGCGGTCCCGCTGCAGCAGTTGAAAACGCCTTTCAGGGTAAGGCCGTCATCCTTTGCGATGCGGATAAGTCCGATTCGGACGCGCTTGAATTGGCTGTTTCTATATTTAAAGGTCTCGATATGCGGATCATTCATATGGATGCTGTGGATCATGATCTGCATGCAGCCTATGTGAGTCACATTTCACACATTACCTCATTTGCTCTTGCCAATACAGTATTGGAGAAGGAGAAAGAAGACGACGCGATATTCGAAATGGCCAGTGCTGGTTTTGAGAGTACCGTTCGATTGGCCAAAAGCAGTCCGGAAATGTGGACGCCCATCCTCATGCAGAATAAGGAGAATGTCCTGGATGTTTTGAACGAGCATATTTCTCAATTACGAAAGTTCAAGTCCTGTTTGGAAAAAGAAAATTGGGAGTACCTCAATGAATTGATTGTAAATGCCAACCAGATCCGAAGGATCATCAAATAACCCTTTTTTAAAATACTAATTTTACACAATGGAACAGACATCAACATCAACTCAAACCTCCACGCAAGCAGCATGGAGCAAGCGTCCCTTGATCATTTCAGGTCCTTGTAGTGCAGAGACTGAAGAACAGCTAATGGAGACCGCCATGCGACTGGCGAAAACGGGGATGGTCAATATGCTGCGCGCTGGTATTTGGAAACCCCGCACCAAACCCGGCATGTTCGAGGGGGTTGGTGCCAAGGGATTACCCTGGCTGCAGCAAGCAAAAAAAGCAACGGGGTTACCAACCACCGTGGAGATTGCTACTGGAAAACAAGTAGAGGATGCGCTCACATTTGAGGTGGATGTATTGTGGGTAGGTGCACGTACCACGGTTAATCCATTCAGTGTTCAAGAGGTAGCCGATGCACTCCGAGGAGTGGATGTCCCCGTGTTGATTAAAAATCCAATTAACCCCGATCTTGAACTATGGCAGGGTGCGGTGGAGCGCATATCGCGTGCAGGTATTAAGCATGTGGGACTCATTCATAGAGGTTTTTCTTCTTATGGCAACACTGAATTCAGGAATGCGCCCATGTGGCATCTTGCACTTGAAATGAAAAGACGTCTGCCTGAGTTACTGATGATCAACGATCCGTCTCACATCTGTGGAAGAAGAGATATTCTTCAAAGTACCGCCCAAAAAGCAGTTGACCTTGATTTTGATGGATTGATGATTGAAAGTCATATTGATCCCGATAATGCGTGGAGTGATGCGAAACAACAGGTAACGCCTGAGCGACTGGCGGAAATGTTGGAAGCAATCAATTGGAGGAATGAAAATGTTGCCTCTCCCTCATTTCATGCCGCGTTGGATAAGTTAAGAGAGCAAATCAATCACATCGATGATGAATTGATGCAGTTGATCTCTCAGCGCATGAATGTAGCAGAAAAAATAGGACAGTATAAAAAGAACAATAACGTAACCATATTTCAACAGAATCGGTGGAATGAGATCCTGGAAAAAGCAGTGAAGAAGTCGTCTAAACTTGGACTGAGCGAAGAGTTCATTACACGCTACATGGACGCTATTCATATGGAAAGTATCAACCGACAGAATAAAGTGATGAACGACTAACCATGGCAACAAAAAAATACAGTTTTGCGGGTGAGCAGGTAGAAATGCACTTTGATGCTTCTCTTTCGCGTTTGTCAAAACTGGTAGACCGACAGGGTGCAATACTGATAACCGACGAGCACGTCTATCGTTCACATACCTCAAAGTTTAAAGGATGGAACTGTATAGTTCTAAAGCCAGGTGAGGAATATAAAATTCAACCAACTGTCGATGCAGTAGTAGGCCAATTGATCAAGATGCAAGCAGATCGCACCTCCATTTTGATTGGTGTAGGCGGTGGAGTAATAACCGATTTGACGGGATACATTGCTTCCATCTATATGCGAGGTATACGATTTGGATTTGTTCCTACCAGTTTGTTGGCGATGGTCGATGCAAGTATAGGAGGGAAAAATGGTATCGATGTAGGCGAATACAAAAATATGGTGGGGGTAATCCGTCAACCAGAATTCATTTTATTCGATACTTCGCTATTGGCAACTCTGCCCGATCAGGAATGGTCAAATGGCTTTGCTGAAATCATTAAACATGCATGCATCAAAGATGCAGCGCTGTTCTCTTTGATCAAGCAATATGATCTTAAAAAAGTACGCAGCAATTCCAAATTGATCAACTCCATTATTCATCGAAATGTCGACCTCAAATCAACCGTGGTTGCTAAAGATGTCAAGGAGAAAGGAGACAGGCGACTGCTGAACTTTGGACATACGCTTGGCCACGCATTAGAAACCCAATATGAACTTATGCACGGGCAAGCGGTTGCATTGGGAATGGTATTTGCAGCTTGGTTGTCGGAGCAAATGAATGGGACTTCATGCGTTTCTGAGATCGAAGAAGTTTTATCCCGCTATGGATTACCTGCTCGCGCTCAGTTTGATGTTGGTCGCGTGTTCAAGATTCTTCAGATGGACAAGAAGCGTGAACGTAAGTTGATGCGGTTTATACTTCTAAAAAAAATCGGAAAGGGCATTGTTCACGAAATTGAATTGTCCCAATTAAAACAACAATTAAAAACATTTAATACGCTTAATCAAAAAGGATCATGATTGTAGCCCTTCAACCGTCTTCGCTGAAGGGGTCTATCTTAGCCCCACGTTCTAAAAGCGATATGCAGCGTGCCTGTGCCGCGGCATTGTTGCACAAAGGGACTACGCACATTCATCATCCGGGTCGCAGTAATGATGACTGTGCGGCTATGGATGTAATTCAGAAATTAGGAGCACGCCTTTTTGATGAG
>JAFMES010000182.1 GCA_017856605.1 Chitinophagaceae bacterium | reverse complement strand
GGAACACCCGATGGAATGTCTGTCATCCAAAAAGAATTTCCAGATATACCTGTTCGTTTTACTGAAGGTTCTGTTTTCGGACTAAATGGTGCTCGAGATTTAATTGCAATCCTTAAAAATGGGGCAGTTAGTTACAATGCCTGGGTGATTATGCTAGATGAAAATCGTAAACCCAATAATGGTCCTTTTCCTGCCAGTAGAACCATCATTGAACGAAATACAGCAACCAACAAAACGGTATATAATTTTGATTACTACTTGTATGGTCACTTTATGAAGTTCATTTCACCTGGATCAACAATCATTTCTTCTCAAAGTGTAAATGCATCGATTGGTCACATTGCCAGCATCAATCGAGAAGGCAATGTCAGTGTGGTTTTAGTAAATTCATCCGAGAATAAAAAGAAGGCAAAGTTGGTTTATCAAACTAAGCAAATTGAGTGTGAATTACCCGGACAATCGGTCGTTAGTTTAATACTTCATTCCAATGAGTAAAGATAGCAGTCGTCAATTTATGGTTCCATTGATATTGATGGGGATGCTATTTTTCATTTTTGGATTTGTTACGTGGTTGAATGGTATATTGATTCCTTATCTTCAAATTGCATGTGAACTAACCAATTTCCAGGCAGTTTTTGTTGCATTTTCATTTTATATATCGTATACGTTGATGGCAATACCCTCTGCACGTATACTTGAGAAAATAGGATTCAAATCGGGTATCATGCTTGGGTTGTTGATAATGGCAGTAGGAACAGCCCTTTTTATACCATCCGCAATGTATAGAACCTATGCTGCATTCCTTTTGGGTTTATTTATCATGGGTACTGGTCTTGCTTTAATGCAAACTGCCGTTAATCCGTACATCACTATTTTGGGTCCGCGTGAAACAGCTACTGTACGGTTAAGCATCATGGGCATATGCAACAATGTGGCAGGTGCAATTGGGCCTCTTGTGTTGGCTTATTACATCCTCTCGGATGGAGATGAAATTGTGAATAGATTAAAAACGCTGGATCTGGATTCCAAAAATTTACTATTGGACAATTTATCCAGACGGGTTATCACTCCTTATATCATCATGACTGCCGTATTGGTGGGGATGGGGGCTTTAGTAAAGTTGTCGCCCCTTCCTGATATTGAGGACGATGATCAGGATCTAAACGAAGCGGAAGAATCCGGCAAAACCAGCATTTTTCAATTTCCACACCTCATACTGGGTGTTATTACGCTTTTCGTTTACGTAGGTGTTGAAGTGATAGCTGCGAATACAATTTTCAGTTACGGCATTTCACTAGGTGTTCCTATTGAATCAGCGAAAACCTATACTACCTTGGTAATGATTACGATGCTTCTTGGATACATTTTAGGGATCATTGCCATTCCAAGATTTGTCTCCTTTCTTACGGTGCTCAAGCTCTCTGCTTTTTCAGGTATTGTTTTTACTTTGTTTGCCCTTTTTATTCCTTCCGAGATTTCTTTTTTTGTCCCCTGGTTCAATATTCAAATGCCGCTAACAATTTTTTTTATTGCGTTATTGGGACTTTCCAACTCACTTGTATGGCCTGCCATTTGGCCATTGGCGATTGATGGACTTGGAAAGTTTATTAAACAAGGATCCGCACTATTGGTCATGGCCATTTCAGGGGGTGCTCTTCTTCCTCTTGCCTGGGGATTAATTTCCGATAATTGGTCGGCTCGATGGGCTTATTTGCTGGTTGTGCCCGCATACTTCATCATTTTATTGTACGCCATTTATGGTTATAAAGTGAGAAATTGGACACGGGGCTGAGCAGTGAATAAAAAAAGGGGCCAGCGGCCCCTTGAGTGTATAATTAAGTATAGATCACTTATAACCGACTAAGTTTCGGTTCATCTGACAGCCGCTAGCTGCACTTTTGCCGGTGGTACATGAGCTTATGGCCAACACCGCAGAAAGGATAAGGATGAGAAAACCGTATTTTTTCATTTTTATGGGTTGTGTAACAAAACTAGGTAAATAACGCGATAAATCATAGTAAATACCCTAAGCTCATGTTAAAATCATCTTATATTGTGAGCGACAATTATTTATGAAGTTGAAACTAACCCGACCGATTGTTTTCATGGACTTGGAAACAACGGGATTGAATCTGGCTGTAGATCGTATTGTTGAAATCGCCCTCTTAAAAGTACAAGTCGATGGCTCCCGAGTAATGAAACGGAAACTCATTAATCCCGGAATCCCAATTCCGCCGGAAGTGACTGCTGTCCATGGCATTACCAATGATATGGTGGCTAATGCGCCTTCATTCAAAGAGTTGGCCAATGAAATTCGCCAATTCCTCGAGGGCAGTGATTTAGGGGGGTATAATTCCAACAAATTTGACTGGCCACTTCTGGTAGAGGAGTTCTTACGAATTGGATTGGATTTCAACATGGATGGACGTGAATTGGTGGATGTTCAAAAGATCTACCACAACATGGAACCTCGAAATCTATCAGCAGCCTATCGATTTTATTGCAGTAAGGAACTGGAAAATTCCCATAATGCAGAAGCAGATATTTCTGCAACGTGGGAAGTATTTGAGGCTCAACTGGAACGTTACCCTCAACTGGGAGAAACACTTGAGTCTGTTAAGAAACTCATTGGGGAAGATGTGATTGTCGATTTTGCTCGAAGGATGGTTATGGAAAATGGCAGAGAAATTTTTAACTTCGGAAAACATAAAGGAAAATTGGTTGAAGATGTACTCACACAGGAACCGACGTACTACGATTGGATCATGAAAAGTGAGTTTCCTCTGCACACCAAGAAAAAGCTGACCGAAATCTTCAACAGGACCATGCTCAAGAATAAACTAAAATAAAAACGGTCGGCTCATCGTTGAAAAAGATTGTCATTATACCAACTTATAAAGAGCAGGAAAATATAGCGTCCATGCTCCAGACAATATTTTCACTTGCTGGTAATTACCATGTGTTGGTTATAGACGATAATTCTCCAGATGGTACGGCTCGAATCGTTAAAGAGCTCTGCAGTATCAATCCGAATCGACTTTTTCTGATTGAGCGACCAGGTAAATTAGGACTGGGTACTGCGTATTTAACCGGATTCAAATGGGCATTAGAACATGGATATGATTACGTTTTTGAAATGGACGCAGATTTTTCTCATGATCCAAATGATCTTGAACGATTGTTTGAAGCCTGTTACCAACAAGGAGCTGATGTGGCAGTAGGATCCAGATACATTCGAGGGGGACAATTAGAAAATTGGCCACTTCAACGCAAAATCATATCAAAATGTGGCGCCTTATATAGTCGATTCATCACCTGGATTCCAGTAAAAGATCCGACAGCTGGATTCATTTGTTATCGTTCTTCTGTTCTGCAGGCCATAAATCTCTCAGAGATTAAATCGATTGGATATGCCTTTCAAATTGAGATGAAGTATGCAGCATGGAAACTGGGATTTGTAATAAAAGAAGTTCCTATTGTGTTCCGGGATCGCTTACATGGAGCATCAAAAATGACAAAAGGAATTATACAAGAGGGAATCAAGGGTGTTTTAAAACTGCAACTTGAGTCGCTCCAAGGGATTTATGTTCGCCGCATAAAACGTATTGTACCGGAATCGGGAACACTATGAAAAAGGCATTTGTCCAACTGCATGTTGCAATTTTTTTAGCAGGGTTTACAGGTGTTTTAGGTCGACTTATCAGCATGGACGAAGCTTCACTGGTCTGGTATCGGATGGGATTGTCTTCCATTATATTATTCGTGATTGGTATTTTTTTTCGACGAACAGAGCATGTTGCAGTCCGAAACATGATCACTCTTTTTTTTGTGGGAGGAATTATGGCTCTCCATTGGACTTTTTTCTATGCCAGCATTAAGTACTCCAATGTTTCTGTCGGCTTAGTCTGTTTTTCCATGGTTGGATTCTTTTCCTCCATCATAGAACCGATTTTGGAGCGCAGACGTCCTAATTTATTTGATGTTGCGCTGGGGCTTGCAGTGGTAGCCGGGGTATACCTCATCTTTCATTTTGACACCCATTTTCGATTGGGTATCCTGCTGGGGTTCATTTCTTCCTTTTTGGCAGCTCTGTTTACGTTTATAAACAAACATTTAGTAAAAACACATCAACCACACACAGTTTCATTATATGAACTAACGGGCGGATTTCTAATCTTGACGTTTATCCTTCCTTTCTATCTACCTGCCATTG
>JAFMES010000021.1 GCA_017856605.1 Chitinophagaceae bacterium | reverse complement strand
CACTTTATTTTGATGAGTACGTTGCCTTGGAAAATCCATTTGTAAAGCTGACCTATTCCCCGTTGCCCAAATCCAATCCCAATGCTGAAAGCAAGCTTCGGTCGGTTACCATCAAAATCAAAGATACTCTGGAAGAGAATACTACTTATTCAATAGATTTTGGTGAAGCACTTAAAGACATTAACGAAGGAAATATTTTAAAGAATTTCCATTACGAGTTTTCAACTGGCCCTTATCTGGATTCTGCATTTGTAACTGGTCAGGTTTTTATAGCACCAACAGGAGGAACCGACAGTACCCTTATTGTAGTCCTGCACAGAAGCCTCGATGATTCTGCGGTAGCAAAAGAAAAGCCTCGCTATTTCTCTCGACTCAAAGGAGATGGCAGCTTCTTGTTCAGGAATCTGAAACCCGGACCCTACGCTATTTTTGGCCTCAAGGACCAAAACGGAGATCGCAAATACGATCAGCCCAGCGAGTTGATTGCTTTTCACGATAAACCACTTCAGGTTGGTCTTGATACCAGCATTGTTTTATACGCTTTTGAAGCAGAAAGAATAGATACGGGAGTAATCGTCAAAAAACCTGCTGCCCGCGCTTCCAATCGGAATGCGGATGATAAGCGGCTTCGGTTGATCAATAACTTGGATATAGGGAAACAGGATCTGCTCAAAGATTTTACACTGAAATCAGATCAGCCGTTGAAACAGTTTGATACAGCAAAACTATTTTTTGGAGATGCTAAATTCAATCGACTAGCATATGTTGTTCGCCTGGATTCAACATCTAAAGAAATTACGCTTTCCCACACATGGAAAGAAAATACGCCGTACAATCTGATACTACAAAAAGACATGGCCACCGATACGGTTGGTAATTCGATCTCTCGTACCGATACAATTAGTTTTACTACCAAGCGGATAATGGATTATGGAAGCATCAACCTCAACATTCAGAATCTGGATACTTCAACGCATCCCATCCTGTTGCTTTTCAAGAACAGCAAAGAACATTTTCGACAGCAACTTACAAAAAGCAATTATCGGATCAATCTGATTGATCCAGGAGATTACGATGTGCGCATTCACTTTGATTCTAACAATAATACCATCTGGGATACAGGCGATTACTGGAAAAAAAAGAAACCGGAGATTGTAGTCGCCCGAAAAAAACCAATTTCGATTAGGGCGAATTGGGACAATGAAGTGCTCATTGATCTTCAGCTGATCAATGGCCAATAACTATTACTGCTTAATGTAGTTATCCACCGGCAACCTATTCCGTATACTTTTGGCAAGGGTCATTTCATCAGCATATTCCAACTCACCTCCAAACGATACCCCTCTAGCGATGGTGGTGAACTGCAGATCAAGGTGCTGTAGTTTTTTTCGGATATAATAAATAGTAGTATCCCCTTGTATGGTTGGATTTAGCGCAAAGACAATCTCGCGAATCTCTCCTTCTCCTACCCGCTTGCAAAGTGATTCAATGGTGAGTTGATCCGGACCTATACCATCCAAAGGGGAGATGATCCCTCCCAACACATGATACATTCCATTAAATTGATCGGTTGTTTCTATGGCAATCACATCGCGTATACTCTCAACAACACAGACCAGGTCTTTTCGGCGTGAGGACTGCAGGCAGATTTGACAGGTATCCCCATCCGCAATATTGAAACAGGTTGAACAAAACTGAATTTCCTTTCGAAGTCTGGAGATGACCTCACTGAACTGTTCCACTTCAGCTTTTTCTTGTTTAAGCAGATGCAGTACCAGTCGCAATGCCGTCTTCTTACCTATTCCGGGCAGTTTACTGAATTCCTTAACGGCGGCCTCCAAGAGCTGGGAAGAGAGGTTCATAGCCCTGCAAATGTACTATCTTTGCGACTCTTAATTAGTGCATGAAAGACATCTCTGCGTTACTGAATGAAAGGATCCTGGTTATTGATGGTGCCATGGGTACCATGATCCAACGGCATAAGCTCCAAGAGGCTGATTACCGAGGTTCCCGATTTGCCGATTGGGGCTCTGATCTGAAAGGGAATAACGACCTGCTGTGCATCACCCAGCCCGAGATCATCCGAGACATCCATTTACAATACCTCGAAGCCGGTGCGGATATCATTGAAACCAATACGTTCAATGCGCAAGCAGTTTCAATGGCCGATTACAATATGAGTGCGCTTGCTTTTGAAATCAATACTGCTGCCGCACGATGTGCACGAGAAGCAGTAGATCTTTTTTTGCAACAACACCCGGAACGAGCGAAAGAAGGTGGACCTTTTGTAGCAGGCGCTATTGGTCCCATGAACAAAACTCTTTCCCTTTCGCCGGACGTCAATAACCCTGGACTTCGTGGTATCAGCTTTGATGAAGTCACAGCGGCTTACCTGGAACAGGTAAAAGCATTGGTGGAAGGGGGCGTGGATCTTTTACTCATTGAAACCGTATTTGACACATTGAATGCCAAAGCGGCGATATATGCCATTAAAAAATACTTCAGAGAAAGCGGTAAAAAAGAATTACCCCTGATGATCAGCGGAACCATCACCGATGCATCGGGACGAACACTAAGCGGTCAAACGCTTGAAGCATTTTACATCAGTGTGGAACACGCTAAGCCTTTGAGTGTAGGATTGAATTGTGCGCTGGGGGCCAATCAAATGCGACCCCACATCGAAGAACTCGCACAGCTTGCAGTTTGTTATACATCGGCCTATCCCAATGCCGGTTTACCCAATGCGCTGGGCGAGTACGATGAAGAACCTCATCAAACTGCTCATTTCATAGAAGAATGGGCGCAGAATGGATACGTCAACATTGTAGGAGGTTGTTGTGGCACTACGCCCGATCACATCCGACACATTGCTCAATCTGTAAAAAAACTTAAACCGCGGAGATTACCCGTTGTTGATACAGCAACAGTTTAGAAGATGAGTGAACACGTTCACATAAAGCCATTTATGCGGTTATCGGGACTCGAACCGTTGGTTGTACGACCCGAAACCAATTTTGTCAATGTAGGCGAGCGGACCAATGTGACCGGCTCAAAAAAATTCGCACGCCTCATCAAAGAAGAAAAATACGAAGAGGCGCTGGGAATAGCACGACAGCAAGTAGAAAACGGTGCGCAGGTGCTGGACGTCAACATGGATGATGCATTACTGGATGGCGAAGTGGAGATGGTGAAATTTCTAAACCTATTGCAAAGCGAGCCCGATATTGCCCGCATTCCGATCATGATTGACTCCTCGAAGTTTTCAATCATAGAGGCGGGACTCAAATGCGTTCAGGGTAAATGCATCGTGAATTCAATTTCACTCAAGGAAGGTGAAGAAAAGTTTTTACAGCAGGCCGTTATTTGTCGCAGTTTCGGAGCCGCCGTTATTGTGATGGCATTTGACGAGCAAGGACAGGCAGATACATTAGCACGTCGTGTGCGAATTGCAGAACGAGCGTATACACTCCTCACCGAGCACGTTGGCTTCCCCCCACAAGACATTATATTTGATCTCAACATATTTGCAGTAGCCACTGGCCTGGAAGAGCACAACAGTTATGGGGTGGACTTCATTGAAGCCACACGGATCATCAAACAAAAATATCCGTTGGTAAAAATTTCAGGTGGAGTGAGCAACCTTTCATTTTCTTTCCGCGGCAACGATCACGTACGGGAAGCAATGCATTCCGTTTTTCTATTCCATGCCATACGCGCAGGAATGGATATGGGAATTGTCAACGCGGGACAACTGGTAGTATACGATGAGATTGAACCTGAATTACGCGAGCGCTGCGAAGATGTAATCCTGAACAGGAACAACGAAAACAATGAAGCAACTGAACGCCTGATCACATTTGCAGAAACAGTAAAGGGCGTAGGTGCTGGTACAAAAGAGAAGCTGGAAGAATGGAGAAATAACCGTGTGGAAGAGCGACTCAAGCATGCGTTGATCAATGGCATAACCGATTACATTGACGCCGATACCGAAGAGGCTCGTCAGCAATATCCACGTCCACTGGATGTGATTGAAGGTCCGCTCATGGACGGCATGAACGTAGTAGGTGATCTTTTTGGAGCAGGAAAAATGTTTTTACCTCAGGTGGTGAAAAGTGCACGTGTGATGAAAAAAAGTGTTGCAGTACTCACCCCTTATATTGAAGCAGAAAAGAAAGAGTCATCTTCTGCAGGCAAAATTTTGCTGGCAACAGTAAAAGGGGATGTACACGATATCGGTAAAAACATTGTTGGTGTGGTGTTGGGTTGCAACGGCTACGAAATCATCGATCTTGGTGTAATGGTTCCGGCCGATAAGATTCTTAATGAGGCTGAAAAGCACGGTGCTGATATAATTGGGCTAAGCGGATTGATTACTCCTTCATTGGATGAAATGGTCCACGTGGCTTCTGAAATGAAACGAAGAGGAATGAAACAACCTCTACTGATTGGAGGAGCCACCACTTCACGAATGCACACTGCATTGAAGATTGCAGAGCAATACGATAATGGAGTCATTCACGTATTGGATGCTTCGCGCAGTGTTTCCGTTGCAGGATCGCTTTTGAATCAGCAAAAGCAAAGCTTCCTGGAAGAAACCCGAAAAGAATTTAAAAAACTCAGAGAGGAGTTTGCCAACAAAAAAAATACCAAAGAACTGCTTAAGTACGAAGATGCCGTAAAGAATAAGTTTCAGATCGATTGGAAAACCACGTCATTGGTTGCTCCTTCATTTACTGGTAGTCGCGTACTGAATGATATTTCACTGGCTGAGTTGGTGGACTACATCGATTGGAATCCCTTCTTTATTGCCTGGGAGATGCATGGTCGTTTTCCTGCAATTTTTGAAGATACCATCATAGGAAAAGAAGCTCGTAAACTGTATGAAGATGCAACAGCCATGATTGAAAAAATTGTGTCTGAAAAATGGCTGGATCCAAAAGCGGTAATTGGCTTCTGGCCGGCCCATAGCAATGATCGGGATACGGTTACGTTGATGGATACGGCACAGCAGAAAAAGGTCGACTTAGAATTCTTGCGTCAGCAAATCAAAAAAGCCAGTGGTCAGCCTAACATTTCACTAGCGGATTTCATTGCTCCTGAAACTACAGAGGGACAAGATCATATTGGTGCATTTGCGGTAACCATTCAGGGCATTGATGCACACATCAAGCGATTTGAAGAGCAACACGATGATTACAGCAAGATCATGTTGCAGGCGTTGGCCGATCGATTTGCAGAGGCACTGGCAGAATACGTTCACCAGAAAGTCAGAACCACCTATTGGGGGTATGCCAACAGCGAAGTGCTGAGCAATGAAGAACTGATCAAAGAATCGTATCAAGGTATTCGTCCCGCTCCAGGATACCCTGCTTGTCCCGATCATACTGAAAAGGAAAAACTATTCGAATTACTGCAAGCAAAAACTGCCATTCAAATCCAGTTGACTGAATCACTGGCGATGTATCCAGCCTCATCCGTCTGTGGATGGTATTTTGCACATCCTGATTCAAAATATTTTGGTGTAGGAAAAATCACTCAGGATCAGGTAGTCGACTACGCCGCTCGGAAAAAGATGAGTCTGGATGATGCCGAACGCTGGTTAAGACCCGTTCTCTCTGAAAATTGATACCCATGCGGATCATCTCGTACAATGTAAATGGCATCCGTGCCGCCATAAAAAAAGGATTCATTGAATGGCTGAGAGAACATCCTGCCGACATCATCTGCCTTCAGGAAACAAAAGCGTTAGAAACGGATGTCGATATGGAGCCCATTCGGGCATTAGGGTACTCGGATTATTGGTTCAGCGCACAATCAAAGAAAGGATACAGTGGTGTTGCCGTACTCACCAGAATTAAACCCGACAAAGTGCATCACGGAAATGGGCATGCACAAAGCGACGATGAAGGTCGGGTTATCCAACTTCAATTTGGCAAGTTGTTGCTCATCAATGCCTATTTCCCATCAGGCACTTCTGGCGAAGAACGTCAGGCGTTTAAAATGGAATGGTTGGAAAAATTTCTTCCCTATCTCAATCAAATCAAAAAGAAATACGAAGGCATCATCCTCTGTGGAGATTATAACATTGCCCACAAAGAAATCGATATTCATGATCCAAAAGGAAATAAAAACACCACTGGATTCCTTCCGGAAGAACGCGCATGGATGGATTCATTTTTTGCATCCGGATGGATAGATACCTTCCGAAGTGTACATGATGAGCCCCACCGCTATTCTTGGTGGAGTCAGCGTTTCCCGAGCGTGCGGCTGAACAACAAGGGTTGGAGAATCGATTACATTTCAATAACTGAAAGCTTGAAAAAACGCATCAAGGATGCAGAAATTTTTCCTGATGTGAAGCACAGCGACCATTGTCCCGTTATGCTAGAACTGAATTATCCATGATACTGTATAACATAACCTACTCCGTTCCTCTTGCAATTCAGGAAGATTGGCTGAATTGGCAAAAAAACACCCATATCCCTGAAATTCTTGCCACAGGCCTATTTGAGCGCCATTTGCTACTCCGACTCAAAGAAGTTGATGAATCTGAAGCACTCACGTATGCTCTTCAATTATTTGCATTTAGCGAAGATTTGTATCGGCAATATCTCACAGAACACGCTCCAGCACTGCGTTTGCGGTCAAATGAGCGTTGGGGAAATCAGGTAATTGGATTTAGAACATTGATGGAAATTGTGCACTAACTGTGGATAACCCTTAAATGACAACCCTCCTGGAATTCAGTGCTGGTGCATATTTCAGGCGATTCGATTCGAAAAAATTTTTTTGTTAGAATTAAAAAGCGTCTAAATTTGTCGACACAAACCAATTAAATTTTCTTTTATGAACAAAGCAGAATTGATCGCAAAGATGGCCGATGATGCTGGTGTAACCAAGACTCAGGCCAACGCTGCTCTTGACTCTATGATCAGCGCAGTTACTAAAACACTCAAAGGCGGAGGAAAAGTTACCCTTGTAGGTTTCGGTACTTTCTCTGTTAGCAAGAGAGCTGCCCGCACCGGTCGCAACCCTCAAACAGGTGCTGTGATCAAAATCAAAGCTAAGAAGGTAGCACGCTTCAAAGCAGGTAAGGAGCTTTCTTCAAAGATCTAACCCTTACAAAAACATTAAAAAAGCAAGACGCTTTGTGTCTTGCTTTTTTTTTCTTCACTCGAAAAAAATATAACCATGGGAAGAGGTGATAAAAAAACCAAGAAAGGAAAAATTTTCAAGGGCTCATTTGGAAAATCAAGACCCGCAAAAACAAAGAAAGCTGCTCCTAAGAAATCTTAAGGGGCTAGGCGACTGATTCGCCAGGATGCTTCGGATTTCTCGTACAAAATCCTGTCGTGCAAACGATTGCTCCTGCCCTGCCAAAACTCTATCCGATCCGGCACTAACCGAAATCCTCCCCAATGGGGCGGTCGCGGTATATCGTCTTCCGGATACCGCGCTGTCAATTCTTCTAAATTCTGTTGCAATAGCTCTCGATTGGGAATAACGCGACTTTGAGGTGATGCCCATGCGCCAAGGCGACTACCAAGCGGGCGACTTCGAAAGTAATCGCTGCTCTCCTGATCGCTTGTTCGAGTGCAACATCCCTCAATCCGAACTTGTCGTTCCAATTCCTTCCAAAAAAATACAAGTGAAGCATTTGGATTCTGCTGCAATTGCTTTCCCTTATCGCTCTCGTAATTGGTATAAAATACAAACCCCTGTTGATCAAAGCCCTTCAATAATACAATTCGGGCAGAGGGCCTACCATCGGGTTTGATGGTTGAGAGCGTCATGGCATTTACTTCCAGAATTTCAGATTGAACCGCTTCATCCCACCATTGAGTGAATTGAATGAATGGATCCGTACTCACTTCATGCTCAGAAAGTGAACGCATCTGATAATCCTTTCGTATGGAGGCTATAGACATGGATGAGTGAACAATTGAAATCAATTCTTAACCAACGTACCAATGGCATCACCGCAGACCAGCTTCTGGAGATTCCCCTTCTGGTTCATATCAAACACGATGATAGGAAGATTGTTCTCCATACATAGGGTGAATGCAGTCATATCCATGATCTTCAAATTTTTATCGATGCATTCTTTGAAGGTGATGGTTTCAAATCGAGTAGCTGTAGGATCCTTTTCGGGGTCAGCTGTATAAATTCCATTAACGCGGGTTCCTTTCAGAATAACATCAGCTTCTATTTCGATGGCACGAAGCGATCCTGCGGTATCCGTGGTGAAATAGGGGTTCCCGGTTCCGGCTCCGAAAATGACCACCCTGTTCTTTTCCAAATGGCGTATGGCTCTTCTTCTGATATACGGCTCTGCTACCTGTTCCATTTTGATGGCACTGAGCAGACGGGTATACATACCTACTTTTTCGAGCATTGCTTGAATGGCCATCCCATTGATGACCGTAGCCAACATCCCCATGTAGTCGCCATGGGCCCGTTCAATTCCCGTTTCCGACTCATTCATTCCTCTGTATATATTGCCGCCTCCAATAACGATTGCTACCTCTACACCAAGGTCGACTATACTCTTGATCTCGCTTGCATAATAGGCCACCATCGATGGATCGATGCCGTAGTTGCTCTCCCCCATAAGGGATTCTCCAGAAAGCTTAAGAAGAACGCGTTTGTATACAGGTTGCATAATGCGAATATACAAAAAGGGCCTTCATTGCTGAAGGCCCTGTGTTATTCAATTATTCAAGAAAATTAACCCAGATTAGCACGCTTGAAGGAAACCACCTTCAGGTCGCTATCTTTTGATTTAATGTAATCCCCAACGGAAAGTCCACCGTCCTTCACAAAGGCCTGTGCTAGAAGTGTACTTTCTTTGAAGAAGGCATTGAGTTTACCATCTGCAATCTTAGAAAGCATTTCTTCCGGCTTACCTGCCATTTTGGGATCGTTTTTAATCAGATCCATGATAATTCCTTTCTCCCTTTCAATAACTTCTGCAGACACAGAAGAAGAATCAACAGCTACAGGATTCATTGCGGCAATCTGCATGGCCACGTCCTTGCCTACTTCGGGATTTGATTTATTCAACCCTACCAATACACCCATACGGTTTGCACCGTGAATATAGGAGGCTACAAAGTCAGCATCGATTCGGTCAAACTTAGAGATCCCGATTTTCTCACCAATACTGGCAAGTTTATCGTTCACCAAGTCCGCCACTTTTGCACCATTGATGCTTACTTCATTGAGCTCATCAACAGATTTTACATTATTGGCGATGGCTGCATCGATGATGGATTCTGCAAACGCAATGAAATCTCCATTCTTGCTCACAAAGTCAGTTTCGCAGCTCAGGCACATCACAATTCCTGTTTTGTTATCGGATGTGGTTTTTGCAAAGATGACACCTTCTTTCGCATCACGGTCGCCACGCAATGCGGCTACCTTCTGGCCTTTTTTCCTTAGCCAATCGATTGCTGCCTCAAAATCACCGTTTGTTTCGGTCAACGCTTTTCTGCAATCCATCATACCGGCTCCAGTCATCTGACGAAGCTTGTTGATATCTGCTGCTGTTATGGTTGCTGTCGACATATTCTATCTCCGGCCTTGAAGCAGATGAGCTCAAGGCACAATTTTTATGTTAATGAATTAAAATTTACTTTTTCTGTGCAGGCTTTCTTCCTCCACCGCCTGCTGATGGGATACGACGCTTAGGAGCTCCACTCTTACCGCCTTTTTTACCACCTTCAGCTTCAGCTTCTACATCAACTGAAAAACGGAGTGCGTTTTCTGCTGATTCTTCTGCTTCTTCCTCTTCTGCTTTTTCAGCCTGACGCTCAGCCAGACCTTCTGCAATGGCAGCGGTGATGTAATTGGTGATGATGGCAATGGATTTGGTAGCATCATCGTTTGCGGGTACCGGGAAATCAACCTTATTTGGATCGCAGTTGGTATCTACCATTCCAAATGTGGTGATGCCCAATCGCTTGGCTTCTGCCATGGCGATGTGCTCGTGCCCGATGTCAATGATAAACAAAGCTGAAGGCACACGACCCAGTTGAGCAATACCACCCAATACTTTTTCCATCTTTTCTTTATCGCGAGACAATTGAAGACGCTCTTTCTTGGTGATATTGTCAAAGCTTCCGTCGCCCAGCATCTTCTCAATGCTCTGCATCTTCTTAACCGACTTACGTACGGTGTTGAAGTTAGTGAGCATTCCACCCAACCAACGCTCCGTTACATACGGCATGTTGACGCGCTTTGCACATTCGGTAACGATTTCTTTAGCCTGCTTCTTGGTCCCCACGAACATGATCTTCTTTCCACTCTTTGCAATGTTCTTGAGTGCAATTGCAGTTTCCTGTAAGCATTCTACGGTCTTGTTCAGATCGATGATGTGAATGCCCTTCTTTTCTGCATAGATATATGGCAACATCTTAGGGTTCCACTTTTTGCGGAGGTGACCAAAGTGAACACCGGCCTCCAAAAGTTGCTGCTGCAGTGTAGTATTATTTTCCATTGTGTGAAATGTGTTTTTGTACGTGTTTGATGAATGCTGTTAACGCTTGCTGAACTGGAAGCTCCTTCTCGCTTTCTTCTTACCGAATTTCTTCCTTTCAACACCTCGTGGATCCCTGCGAAGCAGTCCAGCTGCTTTAAGAGCAGGCCTGTATTCAGGATTGAGGGTGATGAGCGCACGGGCAATACCAAGCTTTGCAGCTTCAGCCTGTCCTTTTTTTCCGCCACCTGCAGCATTGATCTTGATGTCGTACTTTCCAGTGCCTTCTACGGCTTTGATGGGAAGTTCCACCTGGTTTTGAAGATATACCTGGGGGAAATATGCCTTATAATCCAGATCGTTTACGGTGATGTTTCCGTCACCCTTGCTGAGGAAGACGCGGGTGACCGCTTCTTTCCTACGACCCAGTCCGTTTTTTTGTTTTTCCATTATTGAGTGATTGTAATCGTTTTGAATTAGAATTTAAGTTCAATGGGTTGCTGTGCTCCATGCGGATGCTGGTCACCCACGTACACAAAAAGTTTCTTGAACATCTTGCGTCCGAGACGGTTCTTAGGAAGCATCCCCTTAACCGCACGCTCAACAATCTGCTCAGGCCTGCGCTTGATCAAATCTTTCGCGATCTCGATTTTTTGTCCACCTGGATACCCCGTTACGTGCTGGTATTCCTTGTAGTTCAGTTTGTCGCCTGTGAACACCACCTTCTCGGCATTGATCACAATTACAAAATCTCCGCAATCAACGTGGGGGGAAAAATACGCTCTGTTTTTGCCGCGTAGCACTGAAGCAATCTTGCTACAGACGCGACCCACAGTTTGATTGGTTCCGTCAACAACGTACCATTTACGCTGCACGGAAGCTGCATTTACATGCTTCGTGGTAAAATGTAGTTTACTCATTGTTTAATTTTTTGGGCCAGGCCCGTTTTCAAAACCGCTTCCGCCATCCCGGAAACGACCCATCCCTTTTTGAGAGGGGAGCGCAAAGTTAGTCAACCCTGGGACCAAAATAAAGAAAAAGGCACTCTTTTTTGAAGAGCACCTTTATAACTAATTGATTTTCAATAAATATTTTGACCGAAATTAAAGTTCATCAAAATACAGGATAGCTGATCCGTACCTTGACCACTTGAGAATCGGTGAAACCATAACCGGGACTCACGTACTTGATAAACGGAATGGCCATGCTGACCAATGCATTGTCCTGCTTGTACTGCTCCAAAATAGAAAATAACCCCTTCGCACGTTCATAGGGTCCTTCATAATCCATGACCAATAATTTTTTTCCGTACGGCATCATCTTGTATTGGATCTTTTCATCGGGACCGGTAGGCGTATAATTCGATACCCCAATGGATGCAAACAATGCGGTTTCGTTTTTACTGATAACCTGACGATAAAATATGCGCACTCCATTATACCCTGCATTCCTTTTTTCCGCATACGCAATCAATTCGTCGTATATTTTTTTTGTTTCTTCTGCCTCCAGGGAAGCTGGTACCGTTTTTGACAAAAACAAAAATGAACTATCCACTACCGTAGTAGTCACAATCTTATAACCATATACATATTCGGTTCGCTTCAAGGAGTCTCCTAAATGCTCTAAAGCAACTGCAGCATACGCTTTAATATCATTTCCTGGGTCATTGATCAACGAAGACGCATACCGATAAACCATCTTGGTCACTTTTGAATCGGTAGTATCAGGACTTACTACAATATGCAAGGGGATTGAATTGCCATCTTGCCGATGATCTAAAATAAATTCAAATGGATTCGCTTTTGATACCGATACCTGCATGTTTGGATCTGTATCGGGTTGATACCAACGGAACAAGCGTGCTGTATCTTCAAACTCAAGCATTACTCGCTCTAATGGAAGGGGAACGCGCACAATCACTTCCTTCGTTGTTGGAAGAATCAAGAAAAGTAACCCGACGGCCAATACCAACCCAATCAGCCCTAATTTCATTCCTTTACGCATATACTTCTACTTCTTTTTCGCTTTATTCAATAATGAGGATGCAGCATTGTTTCGAATCATCACTAATTGATCTTGCACCACCGCTATTTTTCTTATTTGACCTGACAATACCACACCCGGAATCGGAGCATAAACAGCTGATGAGTCAGTTTGGTTCAATAAAATACCGCCTTGATCGGCATCAGCTCTTCCCAATTGCACATTGTTCTCATAATAATTACCTGCCAATAGAACATCCATGCGACCATCACCGTTCGCATCCACTACATTGCCAGCACGAATTGGCGCTAATTGGAATTGCCATGGCAATGCAATTGAACGTATGCCCTTCGACCCATCATTGATGAACAGCATAGAGCGACATTCCGTTACTGTCCAGCTTATCGCTTTTGTCATTTTTTTTGCATCAAAAATTTCATTGAGCGTTGCCTTTGCAAAATCACCTGCGTACAAAAATTTCTTTTTTAATACCGGCATTTGTCGTTCGAGATCCGATTTCACTGCAAAACAAATCTCTTTTCCATCCACTATATAGGTAACCACCTGTTCTCCAACACCATTGCCATCAAAATCGTTGCAATACATTCGGACAGGCGACTGCCTGCTTGCATTCAACCGCTGATTAGCACCGCTATTCCCTGCAACCCAATCCATATCTCCATCGTTATCCCAGTCCACCGGAATCAACACGTTCCACCACCCACTTTCGCCAACTGGTTCTGGTGATCCAAGTGTACCGGAAGGCGATGCATGCAAAACTGTAACCTTATCCCATTCTTTTGCTAAGACGAGGTCAGGGTATGAATCAGCATTTACATCAATCCATTGAGCATCGGTCACCATACCACATCCATTCAACGCAGGCGCAATCTGAGAGGTCTTATCGATGAACTTACCCGTTCCATCATTGATTAACAGAAAAGAAGAAACTGGTTTACCATATCCGAAAGGCTGCGCTCGTCCTCCCAAAAAAAGATCTACAAACCCATCGCGATTGATATCAATTGTCCTCACACACGAAAGGGTAATGTCACTTGTGGGAAATGCATCGTGCCTGCGAACGAAAGATGTCCCATTCTGATTCATATATAAACGCGGTGTGAGATAAGGTGTTTCACCATAGTACTCGTTTCCACCCGACACAACGATCAAATCTTGCCATCCATCGTTATTCACATCAGTCCATACGGCATCTACATCCTCAAATGTGCTATCCATATCCAAAGCCGAAAAAGGGGTTGGCCGAAATTGTTCAGCAGCATTCAGTACAATACGGGATTTAAATCCTTTGGATGCTCCCAAAAACAAATCTGCTTTTCCATCCTTGTTCATGTCTCCAACGGCAGCAGCGGGACCTTCAGTCGATAGCATCTTCAACAATAGGGGCTCTCGATCAAATTCATTGAAACGGTTTTCTTCGTGCGTCCATTCTGGAATAACCCGTTCATTAAAATTCATCAAACTTGACTGCATATTCCCTGCAGAATTATTCAATTCGCGTTTGGGAAGTCCTGATTGATAGGTCACTTGTATAAAAGGAGCAGTGAGACCCGTATCGATAACTGAAACCGTTTGGTCAGGCCAGATCACCACAATGGAATCAATGGGATCTTTGCCAACACCCATCAGCAGATCAGTTTCCATAGATGATTGAAATCCCCTCACTGGATATTTATCGGCATACCGTATTTGAGTCGACTGATGAATCATTACCTGTGTCCCAACAGCCCGGGGATTAGAAACTGGTCCCTTTAATTGCAAGGCAATTCCTCTGCCCTCTTCTTGGTTGGATTGATTTCTATAGATATAGGGATGATCATCGATGTTATTCACCACGATATCCAAATCACCATCGTTGTCGAAGTCGGCATAAGCAGCTCCATTGGAAAACGTTTCTCGATCATTTAAAATCCGAGGTGCAGCATCATCGAATCTCATCTCTCCCGCATTTACATAAAACTTGTTACGCAATTTTATTTGCGGAAACTGTTCGATGATTTCCATCTCCTTCTCACTCATTTGACCGGAACGGATGCGGGCCTGTATATCGTCATTTGAAATAAAATTCACGTAGTCGATGTCATTGAGTCGGCGAGGAATTCCATTACTAACAAATAAGTCTTTCCAACCATCATTATTGAAATCGGTCCATAATGGAGCCCAGGACCAGTCGGTGGCATGAACACCGGCATAGACACCAATTTCACTGAACGTCCCATTTCCCTTGTTGAATTGTAGATTGTTACGGGCGTACTGGTGGTTGTATCCGTAACGAAGTTTCATGTTGAAAAGATTGTATTCATCCTCTCCTAAGGACCGTTTTAAAATATAAGGATCCTCGGGCAACATGTCCATAGAAACGATTTCAGGCCAACCATCATTATTTGCATCAGCAGCATCTACGCCCATGGAAAACTGAGAAGTATGTGCAATGGATTGCTCCAAGTTTTCTTTGAATCCTCCTTGTCGATCGTTGATGTAGAGATAATCGTTCTCATGGAAATCATTTCCAATATAGAGGTCGGGGTATCCATCGCGATTGATATCCGATACTACAATACCCAAACCATAACCGATGATGGAGGAGTTGATTCCTGATTCGCGTGTTTGGTCAATAAATCTGCCTCCTTCATTTCGAAAAAACCGGTCGCCCGACAAACTATCGTAAGTATTAAAATACGTATCCCGGGAGTTGAATGTGCTATTATAGCGAAGGGAGTGATTCAATAAATACATGTCGAGATCACCATCCAGATCCTGATCAAAGAAAGCCGATTGAGTGCTAAACCCTTTGAACGAAAGTCCATACGCTACTGCTTCATCTGAATAATAAGGAATTCCATTAGTGGAAAGTCCTTTGCAGACCAGCAACTGATTTCCCTGTTGGAGGTTTTCATAGTTTCCAACCCGACTCACATAGAAATCGAGTAGACCATCGTTGTTGATGTCTACCACCGATACGCCAGTCGACCAACCGCCATCATTCGGAAGCTTAGCCTCAACTGTTACATCCTTGAATTTCATATCGCCCTCATTCAAGTAGATCCGATTCTGTCCTTGATTGGAAGAGAAAAACAAATCATACTTACCATCGTTATTGAAATCGCCCGTGGCCACTCCAGCTCCATTGTAGAAATACATGTAGGTGAGCATGTTCACTTTCGAAGTGGGGCGCAGCGCATTTACAAAATCTAATCCGGTTTGCTTTTCATCCAAAAGCTCAAACAAAGGCTTTTCTTTTTTGCCACAGCTTAACAGAAGCGTGCATAGCGTTGCGATAAAAAAAAGAAGCACTCTCATGGACGATCCGTCTTTAGATAGAGTATAGGACGACTACCGGATTGCACAAACAGATAATGAAGTCGGCCGTTTATCATAACTGACTTGATGTCTCGCGTTTCACCAACAATGCGAATGCCGGACTGATAGTAAGGAAGCCAATCGAGCTTTCGATTCCCCTGATTGAGAATAACACCTCCATATCCTGCATCCATACGTGAAAACTGAGGCAGCCAATCGTATTGGTTAAAGCCAAGCAGTATATCTGGCCTGTTATCGCCATTCACATCACTTATGTGTATGGCCATCACCGAGGAAAGCTGAGCATCTAGTGGAAGTTCTTGAATAGTAAATGATCCATTACCATTGTTCCAGGCAACCACCGAGTTGGCATAATTATAAACACTCACACTGCTAGAAGCAATCAGTTCAGAAGAAAAAAGCTCCTGAATCGATTTTTCAGCGTATGCATCGTGACGAAGATTTTGTTTTTTTAAAGTGGGGATTTGATCAGTCAGTTCTTTTTTCAAAAAGACAGGTACATCTTTTCCATTTACGGTTCGTGTAAAGATGACTTGTCGACTTTCAGAAGGATTGTATTGATTGACCCACATCTTAACTGGATGCGTAGAATCCGGACGTAGATAATTATTACGACCAGTGTTTCCGAATACAAGATCCAAATCTCCATCATTATCTAAATCGGCAGATGCCACAGAATGCCACCATCCGAGTTTGTTCTCAAGTGAAGAAGTTAGTTTTTTGAATTGGCCATTCTGAAATCCATAGATGGATGGTGCCATCCACTCACCAACAAGAATCAATTCGTCTTTGCCATCTTGATCGAGATCAGAAATGAGTCCCGCTGTATACATTCCAGCAGGTACATCGCCCACCGCTTCTTTGGATTCTGAAAAATCGCCCTTCCCATTATTAAAATAAAAAGAAGGTGCAGGCAGAATACCGTATTGAACGGGCACAGAGCAACTGGCAGTAAATAGGTCTTGGTCGCCATCCCCATCAAAATCATGGGCCAACATTACATTGGTATTACCCACAGCGGGCGGAAATGCATTTTCCTTTTTTGAAAAGTTACCTTTTCCATCGTTGAGGTAGAGTCGATGCAGCATGGGTTTGGAAAGTGTAGGGCGATTATTGCCACCACTTCCTACAAGCAAATCACGATCACCATCTCCATCCACATCAATCAATAGTGCTGCAGCATCTTCCGGTTCACGTTCAGCCATGAACAATGATTCATTGGACTTTTTAAATCCAGTCGCCGTTTGGATGTACATCGCAGCAAGATGAGAAGTTGCTCCTCCAATGAATACATCCTCTTTTCCATCACCATTCACATCTCCTACAGCAGCACGCGGACCTTCGCGCGAAATGAGTCGCGGTATGTTGCGCTCCTGATAAATATCTACATAATTATCTTCTTCATGCACATCCAATTGGATGGATGATTGTTCGGTCAACAACGTTGGAGCAGTAGGCAATTCAACCAGAGGGAGACGAGTTGATTCTTGTGTAATTCGATAGGTAGAATCCGCTTTAAGTCCGGTCAGAGTGGTATAACTGCGGTTGGGCCAGCAAATTCTTACTGAGTCGATTGTTGCATTTTTGCCCAAGCCAAAAATAAGTTTTAGGTCGACCGAAGACTGGAATCCTCTATTAGGAATCAGTTCGCGCGACTGCACCG
>JAFMES010000181.1 GCA_017856605.1 Chitinophagaceae bacterium | reverse complement strand
CAATGAGTAACGAAGCCCAAAGTCCAAATGATGTAGGATAGTTTTTGCAGACATTTTGCATCCCAATCGCCATTTGGACAGCTTTTCCCCTCCACGAAGCCCGACCAGTCAGGATACCCAGACGGTATAAATTCCATGCCATTACAGCATTTCCACTGGGCATTGCTCCGTCGTATATATCCCTTTTCCGCACCAAAACATCACCCTGTAAGGAAGAGCTAAACCAATAGTAAGTTCCCTCGGTGTCTCCATGATATCGATCCGTAAACTCCACAACTTGGATGGCTCGCTTAAGGTAATCGGTAGTACCGCTTAAGATATGAAGGTGATATAGGGCATCGATTAACAGGGATAAATCATCCAGCATGGCAAACTCCTTGGCAACTCCAGAGGAATAGGTATGGCGCCACTGCTCAGCAGTCGAATCATAAAACACATTCAATAAAAGATCCATATGCTGAATTGCCTCTGCCTTCCAGTCGGAACGCTCAAACACCATTGCGGCAGTCGAAAGCGCTTTATTATACATCGCATTCCACCCTAAAATGATTTTATTATCTGTTTGGGGACGAACACGCATTGAACGATGATTCAATAATTTTTCTCGTGCTGCATCAACCATTTCCCTCACGGCTCTTGCTTCTTTCTTTTTTTCTGCTGCCCAATCGTCAATCGATTTCGAAAGGTGGGGTATGTTTACGTCTTCCCAATTCCCTTGTTCAGTTATTCCAAAAAGCTCAGCAAGAAGTTGCGCATCTTCTCCCAGTACATCCCGCCATTCATTGAACGTCCACGTATAAAATTTTCCCTCTACCCCTTCGCTATCGGCATCCAAAGCGGCATAATACCCTCCTTCGGGAGAGCGCATTTCCCGAAACATGAATGCAATGGTCTGTTCAACTGCCCGCTGGTAATCGGGATGCGCCGTTAATTGAAAAGCCTCCGTCATCACCATCAATAAGAGCGCGTTGTCGTACGTCATTTTTTCAAAGTGAGGAACCAACCACATGGCATCGGTTGCATATCGACAAAACCCTCCACCGATCTGATCATATATCCCGCCTCGTATCATGTTAAGAAGGCTTTTCTCTACATGGTGTAAGGCATCGGCTGAACCGGTGAAATAGCCATAGCGCAGTAAAAACTGAAGTGAAAATGTTTGGGGAAACTTGGGAGCTTGTCCAAAACCACCTTGTTCTCGATCGGCAGATTGCAATGCATTTAGAGCAATTGCATCAATTGTGGTCGCATCGACCTCAGTTCCTTTGGTTGCATCCAACTGGACTGCTTTCCAATTGGCTGGCTGATTTGAATTGCGCAGGTAGTCCAATAAGTTGGCGGCTTGTTCTTCAATCTCTGATCGCTTTCCTGCATAGGCTTCTTTAATTTGTTGCAGAAGCTCGATCCATGATATTCTGTTGGCATAGCGTCTGGGTGGAAAATAGGTTCCACCATAAAAAGGGCGACCCGCTGCAGTTAGAAACATATTCAATGGCCACCCTCCGTTTCCAGAAATGGCCTGAAGTGCATCCATAAAAAAATGATCCAAATCCGGTCGCTCTTCCCGATCGATTTTAATACAAACAAAATGGGAATTCATGTATGATGCCACTGTTTCATCTTCAAAGCTTTCCCGTTCCATAACATGACACCAATGACAGGAAGAATATCCAATGCTCACCAATATGGGCTTGTCTTCTGATTGCGCTTTCTCTATGGCCGCTGCTCCCCAAGGGTACCAGTCGACTGGATTATGAGCATGTTGTAATAAATAGGGACTTGTTTCGTGAATCAGTCGATTGGTATAGGACATAATCAATCTACTTGAAACAATTCAGTCGCAGAAAAGATCATTTCGACCGCTTATTCTCTACTAAAAATTTCTCCAATGCAGCAACCATGGATGGCATTTGAGGTTGCGGTGCCTTGATGTGCAATTTTAATCCAGCATCTTCTACTGCTCTAGAGGTATTGATGCCAAATGCTCCAATGAGCGTGCCATTTTGGGTGAAAGATGGAAAATTCTCAAGTAAACTTTTAACTCCACTTGGCGTAAAGAAACAAATGATATCAAAATCGTGTGCAGAAATTTTAGATTTTACATCACTGCTGATGGTCCTATACATGTACGGGGTTGCAAACTCACAATTATTGCCCTTCAGCCAATTCACAATTTCATTATCCTGTTGATTTTCGGAACATGGATAAACAAACTTCTCATTCTCCTTATGCTTATTGATTGCATCGAAAAGACCTTTGTTTGTTCCATCAGAACTAAAAAAGACCTTCCGCTTGCGATAGAGAATGAATTTTTGCAGATAGAGCGCAACCGATTCGTTAATGCAAAAATATTTTGTGTTTTGAGAGACAACAATCTTCATCTCCTCGCAGATACGAAAAAAATGATCGATGGCGTTCTTACTTGTTAATATGACAGAAGAATACTGCGCAAGCTCAATCTTTTGTTTTCTGAATTCTTTACAAGGAATTGCTTCTACCTGTATAAATGGCATGAAATCCATCAGCACATTGTGCTTCTTGGCCAACTCAAAATAGGGTGATTTGGGAGAATCCGGCTTTGGCTGTGTGATCAGGATCTTCTTTGGACCCTTCTTTCCTTCCGTCAACCCTTTCTTTCCGTTTTTGATCATTCCGTCATCCAATAATGTGCAAAATTATAAAAAATATATTCTACAACTATCTAATTAAATAACAAAAAACCAACTGTTTCTTCAATGAATTTTAAATCCCCTTTGAAAGAATAAAATTTGTTTAACGAAAATTTAAATTCTATTAAACACTCTTACATCCAGCCCTCAACGAGCAAAGACATTGACCGGGATAAAAACTTAATCAGCAGGGCAGTTGGAAGTGCTTCCAGAGAAACAAAAGCAAGGAGGACTGAAAAAAACTTCAAGCGTGCCTGGCCAGTAAAGATTTGAAATCCTCTAATCAATCGGAACGCATAGATGAAGATCAGGATTGCGACTGCGAAACGAAAAATGTAGTCTGAAAAATCACCACTAGAAAATGCCATCATAAAAGCTGAAAGAAATAAAAACAGACTTAGCAATTTATTTTGAAGAGAAACAACGAATACATAGTTATTAAAGCTCTCCTTTAGACCAAATGCCCAACCCATCGAACGCAAGAAAAAAGTTTTCAACCCATAGATAGTTAAAATGAGTAAAGCAACTCCCCCCAGTAAAGCCCAACGTTTAATTCCATAAAAGGCATCATCCCATTCCAAACCAAAATATATAAATAGAGCTCCCGTGATTAAAAAAAGAAGATTGAAGAAAAAAGACACATAAGGCATTTGTGAAAGTTGATCTTTTACTTGTCGGAAAATAAATCCATCATCAAAAAAAGCTCTGAACATTTGTCGCAAATACCGATTGGAATATCGATTGATAAATGCCGCATACAAGGCAAGCGCACAGAACACATAGAAAATCCATTCTTTATTTTGTCGTCTCATTCTTGGAGCATGTACCAACGAAGATTGGCCACGCATTGAATAGATAGATACCTGATCGATCATGGGCTGAATAAACTCGCCATATGCGTCGGCTGTCCGTTTTTTTGAAAAACGGCTGATTTCACTTTTTGCCAGTGGTTTATGATTTAATATATAGGCTTTGCGCATCGAGTCTAAAATGATGCTGTCAACATTTACATTCGACTCTACCAATGGGAGATTTGTTTGTCCGCGAACGTACATTACTCCATTCAGCAATAAAAAAGCAAGGAAACAGAGTCGGACCATAGATCAAAAATAGTTCATTCAATTAGCATCTCAGAACAGTCCCACGAAACCAAAATGAATTTTAGATTGACGAAGATCAATGGATTGGTCAGGAGACTTCCCCACAGCGTACGCCAGATTGAACATACCGGATTTTGTTTGAATGACCACACCAACTCCCAGTCCCGCATACATTCCAACCCGATCGGTATACTGCGTTCGGCGTGAGATGATACCCAGGTCTGTAAAGCCATATAAGTAGGAAGACCGACCAGTAAGGTACCGGTATTCCAATGTGCCTATGGCATAGGCTTTTGAAAAAATACGCTCTTCGTCAAACCCTCTCAATGTGCGAAATCCCCCAATCTGATACAGCTCATTGATCAGAAGCTGTTTTCCCCCAACCAGGGCGGCTTGGACTCCAATGCGCACGGTGGAGGAAGCGCCAATGGGTAAGTAGTTATTTGCTTTT
>JAFMES010000180.1 GCA_017856605.1 Chitinophagaceae bacterium | reverse complement strand
TATTTCAATCCGGCTTCGATGGTAAAAATGCCGCTTGCATTTTTATCGCTTGAAAAGCTAAATGAAATGAATCGTCCCAGTATAGACAAATATACCTGGATGAAATTTGACAGCAGTTATCCGCGACAAGTGGCCATGCTGAGAGATACAACAGCCCGAGATGGTAAACCAACCATTGCCCATTTCATTAAACGCGCTCTTCTCATCAGTGAAAATGATCCTTACAACCGCATGTATCAATTTGTAGGTCAGGGTGAGAGCAATCAACGACTCTTGAAAAAAGGATATGCCTCAACTCGGATTACGCGTCAATTCATGGGATTTACTGAAGAGCAAAATCGTCGCACCAATGGGATTCAATTTTTTGATGCTGCAGGAAACATCGTTTATTCTCAGTCGCCTGCCTTTAATACCGACAGTTTTCGATTCCCCTCTCCCATTTTAATTGGCGATGCACACATCGATCGAAATGAGAATAAGGTAAATGGGCCTTTTGATTTCACTCGCCACAATTCTATTTCTCTTGAAGATATGCAACAGATGCTTCAGGCCGTCATCTTTCCTCAACACACTCCCACTGAACGAAGATTCAATATCAAAGAGGAAGATCGCTTATTTCTACTGCAATACCTTTCACAATACCCTTCGGAGACCGATGATCCCAAATACGATGAGCAGGTTTTTTACGACAGTTATGTGAAATTCTTTTTCCAAGACAGCACCCACCAAATGCCCCCATACCTGCGCGTATTCAATAAAGTAGGATGGGCTTATGGATTCATGACGGATGTTTCCTATGTAGTAGATACTCGAAATCATATCGACTACTTCTTATCGACAACGATTTATGTCAACAGCGACGGCGTGGTGAACGATTCAAAATACGATGAAGAAACTGTTGGTTTTCCATTCTTCAAAGAAGTTGGTCGCATATTCTATGAATACGAATTGAAGAGAAAGCGCACCACTCAACCACCTCTGAATACATTTGGCATTCAGTATGGCAAACGGGATCCAAAGGATACACGAAAACCCATCCAGGTAGTCGACAACTAATTTCGCGTGCGAGGTGTACTCAATTGCTGAAGCGATACAGACCAATTGGCCAGCGGTTCCCCTTTTACTCCGAGGTACTCTATTTTCATGGTCCGTTCTGCCCCCTTACCAGAAAAACTGATGCGAGAGTAATTCTGTAGTTTATCGACTCCTACTACCCGATAGGGATTATCCTTTTCCGGTCCCCCAAAACTATGCGTTCCAGATGTTAGTGGTGAAGAAGTAATATCGTAGAGAGGATAGGTACCTGTCCGATCGACCTTGATGATTTCGCTGTGGTGACGATCACCGGTCATGAATACCACACCATTGATCCGATTGTCTTTTAAAAACTGCATGAGTTCGTCGTACTCTTTGGGAAAGCGACGGAAGCAGTCGTATGGACTATTGGGATTGAGCATTTGGCTACCGGTAGCAATGATACGGAAACTGATTCCTCCGTTTGCATTGCTTTGCAATAGTGCATTTTTAAGCCATTGCAGTTGTTCTGCTCCAAACATTTCTTTTTCAGGATTAGGCTGTCCGTTGACACTATCCTTCATTGAATCATTGCTCCGATACCAACGATCGTCGAGTAAAAAGACGTCCACGTCGTTCCAGGAAAATTTGGAATAAATACCTTGACCGTTCATTCCGGAAGAAGGATTGGCCCAGTAGCTGTTGAAAGCAGCGCGACTGGCCTCTTTCAGAGGATAGCTTTTATCTCCATCGTTCCATCCATAATCGTGATCGTCCCATATGGCATAATGAGGCATGGCATGCCAAAAAGGCTGCAGAATGGGAAGTTTGCGATCGGTAGCAGCACGTTTATGAAGTCCCCAGGCACTATAATAATCTACTTCGCGTGTATACCAATTGTCGCCCAGCCACAACATAAAAGAAGCCTGTTCTTTTGCCATGGTAAGAAATATGGTAGAATCTCCCCCGTATGGTCGACCTGGCCTATCATAAGGAGCCTCATTGAAATAGGAGCAGCTCCCTGCCAGGAATGAGAAATCAGGTGCAGGTTTGCGCCACTGCCATAATTCTTGTGTACGAAAACCGCCTGCAAAGATCACGCGTTTGTCGGCTGCAACCAATTCATACCGATATGCGGTACCCGGCTTAAGGTCATTCAATTCATAATGTACGATATTGAAATAGGGATTGACGCCAGTGAGTGGCTTACCTGTTTTGCGTTGGGATGGATTGGCTTCTTCAAAAAAATGGACCTGCACTCCTTTGACCGCCTCTTTGTATTCCACCCAGACCTTGCAAGAGCGAAGCTCAGTGTGTCCGAGCATAGGACCGGAAACGATATAATCAGGATGTTGTGCATGAGCAGAAGATCCAATCAGAATAAATAGAAAAAAAATAAAGTAGCGCATAGGAATCATTTAAGAATGAAGTTTTTGAATATAAAAAGATGCCGGTTCGCGGTCGCGCGTTAGTCTTGGACAAACGGTTTTCAATGCATCAAAATGGTGATGCTTGAGGTGATTGACTGCCGAAAGGATCGACCAAGAAGGGTTATTGGACAAGAATGCTTCCAAGAGGTATTGTTCGTTCCACAATCGCACTTTATTAAAAAGCCAATCGTGCTTATAATCTTTAGGACTAAATATATCATGGAAATGAACAATCACGCCTTTATTCAGTGTAGGAAGCACTTGAAGTAGTTCATACAGCACATCACCTTGGGGGCGGATCACGTGAGAAGAATCAATAAATAAAATATCATTTTCCTGAAGAGATGAAAAAAATGATAACGGGAGTCGCTCTACTTTTTCCCTTTTGATTTCAATATTCAGATGTTCTAACCACGGCATTTCAAAGGGCTCGATGCAGATGTGTTGACAACGATAGGCAGGGTCATCTTTTGTGTTCTGATCAATTGCGATGCGGGCCATGCGGGTAGAATGGCCACTTCCCACTTCAATAATACGAGCAGGTTTTTTGAAGCGAATCATATTGTACCAGAACTCAGCATCGCCTGACTCAAATGAGCCATTAACAAAATGAAAAGATAGATTGTTGGAAGCATGATCCGGTATTGAAGAGAGTTCGTGGCCAAATCGAAGTGATTCCAATAATGAACACTGTGCAGAGATATTCCAGTTTATTCCGGGAAGCAGTCGATCTTCTTCCAATGAATGCCTCAGGTATTTTTCGTTGAACAGCGGCTCATAGTAGTGGTCGCGCACGGGCAGCAAGCCGATTTGAACCAATGCCTTACGCGTGAGGGTGAGACGATCCAATCCAATACCCCGAACAATTTTCAGGAGGAGTCCACTTACAACAGCAAACGGAAAGAGCAACAGGTCCGGTATTCCGGATCGGAAGAACATACGCAGGAGATATTTGGCCAGCTGCTTCATGGAAAGAGACTCAAATATAATCTTGGATTAATCAATAAAACAGAATTACTTTCCAATACAAAACTTACTGAATATATAATCCAGCTGGTCTTCGTTGCTGATTTCCCCGGTAATCTCGCCTAAGTGATGCAGGCAATTGCGGATGTCAATGGCCAATAAATCACCAGAGATTCGATTATCCATACCCGTTTGAACCGAAGCAATGGATTCGGCAACGCTCAAAAGTGATGCATAGTGTCGCGCATTGGTCACTACAGTCGCCTCGGTCTTAATAGCACCGGCATTAACCAACTGCAACAACCGCTCTCCTATCTGGTCCACTCCCTGGTTCTGTTTGGCAGCAATGTAAAGAATGTGCGGATCACGATCGATTGCACCGACTGGAACAGCATCCACTTTATTGCCGACTAACATCCAAGAGTTGGAAACTGAACTGAGCTCTTGCTTCAATGAATCAATTTCTGATGTAGCAGTTTCATTCACGTCAAAGAGATAGAGTACGATGTCGGCAGAACGCATCTTCTCTCTGCTTCGTTCTACGCCGATTGCCTCGATTTCATCAGCACCTTCCCGAATTCCTGCTGTATCGATCAATCGAAATAATACACCTCCTATATTCAATACTTCTTCAATGGTATCACGGGTGGTTCCAGGAATAGCACTGACAATCGCCCGGTTTTCATTGAGCAATGCATTCAGTAAGGTCGATTTTCCTGCATTGGGCTTACCAATGATCGCAACACTCACACCGTTGCGGATCACATTGCCCAATTGAAACGATGCTAGTAAATCATTGACAGTAACATCAATTTGACTCAATAGTGCCCTCAAAGAGGAG
>JAFMES010000179.1 GCA_017856605.1 Chitinophagaceae bacterium | reverse complement strand
TTCAAGCCTTGGAGGTGTTTTACTCATTAACTGCATCAAGGCGCGCGTTGCAGCATTGCTCACAGCAGCCGGACACCCTCCCATTGTTTTGTCTGCTGCCAATGTTGTGGGACAAGAAGAGGCTGTGCGACTGTTTGAGTCGGCATACGACGAACATGCCGTTCGATTATCTAAACTTTATCAATTCTGATCTATGCAACCCATCCCCATTCGAACAACCGTTGTTGGCAGTTACCCTTTCCCTGGTTGGCTGGAATACTCCACCCAACACCTGGATAGCTTTGGTGCTGCTGATATTGAAGAAATGGCAGAAGATGCTGTCATCGCCGCTGTACATGATCAAATGAAAGCTGGTTTGGATGTAATCACCGATGGAGAACAAACTCGATTCGACTTCAACCTATCCTTTTATGGATTCATCGAAGGCATTGCTCCCAATCATACTGAAACACGAAAATTTGGTCCCCCTGCACACGACCAACGCGGAAAACACAGTATCGTTGGTGAACTCAAAGCGCCAAGGGGACTGGGATCTGTGAAAGAGTTTGAACGACTAAAACGACTTGCACCTGTTGGTCCCGTTTTGAAATGCAGTCTCCCCGGTCCTTACACGCTCAGCGGAAGATTACTTCCAAATGGAACGTATAAAGACCGGTGGGAAATCACCCAAGCTTTGATTCCCATCATCCAACAGGAATTAACTGCATTGACAAATGCTGGTTGCAAAGAGATTACCCTGGATGAACCTTCGATGAGCTGTTATGCTTACAAAGAAGACACCAAACGATTCGTAAAGATTTTCAATGAAACTGTTGCACCCATAAAAAATAAATGCAGATTATCCACCCACCTCTGCTTTGGAAACTTTAAAGGTCGACCGGTCGGCTTTCGAAGTCTTAAGCCCATGCTGCCCGACTTTCTTGATATGAGCGTGGATGAGATCCACATCGAAATGGCCAATCGTGAATTTGCCGAAATCGAACTCCTTTCAGCATTTGCAGAAAAAATGGATGTCTCAGTTGGCATCATTGATGTAAAAAATTATTACGTAGAGTCTGTTGCTGATGTGAAAGACCGGATTCAACAATGCCTTAAATATGTGCCTGCTGAAAAACTTTCGGTTGCACCTGATTGTGGCCTGAGCCAAACCGCTCGATGGGCGGCACGACAAAAATTAATCAACATGGTTGAAGGGGCACGACAAATGCGAAAGGGATGATTCGAGCATTGAGAAAAGATCAAGAACTCATAGACGATGTACTTTCGCTCGCTTCCTCTGATGAGCTTTATATATGGTGGCTGGGCCAAAGTGGCTACCTCCTACAGTACAACGGAAAGCGATTGCTGATCGATCCTTATCTCTCGGACTCCCTTACATTGAAATACGCAAACACAACGAAACCGCACGTGCGCATTAGCGAACGAGTAGTTGATCCAAGTTTGCTGCCATGCATTGATGTAGTTTCATCAAGCCATCTGCATACCGATCACATGGATGCAGCAACCATTAAACCGATTCTTGTCAATAATCCGGATTGCAAAATTCTGGTCCCGGAAGCCAACCGGCAAGCGGTGGCAGAGCGCCTATCCATGGACTTCAATGCCATTAATGGAATAAACGATGGAACGACCTTTGAGCATGTTGGTTTTCAATTTCGGGCGATTCCTGCCGCACACAATGAAATTGAACGCGACAACAACGGCAATTGCCATTGCCTTGGCTATCTCATTTCAATAGGCCCCTATCGAATCTATCACAGCGGTGATACATTACTGTATGGTGAACTTCAGGAACACATTGAGAATTTCAAGCCCCATCTAGCATTCTTGCCCATCAATGGAAACGATCCCTCGCGAGGTGTTGCAGGCAATCTGAACGCTCAGGAAGCAATCGAATTATGCAAACGTTCTGCTATCCCCTTGCTTATTCCTTGTCACTATGACTTGTTCGAATTCAATACAACTGATGTACGGGAGTTTGTCCAATTGGCAAGCGAACAGCAACAGCAATTTCTCGTACTGGAATTAGGCGGCAAGCTATGCGGAAAGGAAATCCTTTAGTCAAAATGGCTTAACAGAAATAACTGCTTCCAAATTAATGGGCCCGTAAATGTGTGGGAAGGTATCTTGAATTGAGGGCGCCCATTCAAAGATATATTGCTCTGTGAGTTTTGTTGTATCGATTTCTAATACAACCAAATCTTTTATATCCTTATAAAAACGTTCACGAACGCCTTCGAGTTGTGATTGTTGACTGCAATGTATGAAGCCTTCATTTTTCAATGACGGCGCAGAATACTCTCCTGCTTGCTGTGCAGCTTCCCAAGCTGAAGGAGATGTTATATGATAAATCAGCGGCATATTAGTGTGAAGATACCCTTTTTATTCGTTGTTCGCGTAATAAGAGATCTGCCAACACCATGGCGGTAACTCCTTCAAGTACAGGAGGAACGCGAAGTGCAATACACAAGTCATGGCGACCCCTTACGGCAAATGATTCCATTTGATCGGTTTCCCAGTTGTAAGTAAACTGATCTTGCGGTGTAGATGAAGTGGGTTTGATTGCGATTCGAAACACAAGTTCATTTCCGTTGGTTAGTCCCCCTACAATCCCACCAGCATGATTGCTCACGGTTTTACCCGTTGCATTTTCAATTGCATCATTATGTTGACTACCAAACAATTCAGTTGATTTGAATCCAGTCCCAAACTCAATGCCCCTCACTGCGGGAATAGAAAAAGCAGCATGTGCCAAAAGCGATTCGACAGAATCAAAAAAAGGCTCTCCCAGTCCGATTGGCAATCCCGATACACGGCATTCAACTATTCCACCAACCGAATCTTTTGCATCAATTCCTTTTTGTAAACCTTTCTCTGTGTTGGTTTCCCCCGCTATGGAGAGCAAGTGAGCATTGATGGATAATGGGGCTATCATTTTTTTTGCAACAACACCTGCAGCCACTAGGCAGAGCGTTAGTCGCCCACTGAAATGTCCGCTTCCCCGATAATCCTCAAATCCACCAAATTTTTTACTGGCAACAAAATCAGCATGACCGGGACGAGGAACTGCCCGCTGTTTTTCGTAATCACCAGAGCGGGTATTTTTATTCTCAAACAAAAGCGTCAATGGAGCTCCAGTTGTCATTCCATTGAATACACCACTCTTAAATAATGGAAGATCTTCCTCCTGACGAGGAGTAGTCCCTTTTTGCATTCCGCCTTTTCTTCGTTCAGTATCTTTTACAAAATCCTCAACCGTTAGGGGTATACCGGCAGTGACTCCATCAATGACAACTCCAACACTTTCACCATGCGACTCACCAAAAATGGTTACCTGAAAAAGTTTTCCGAATTGATTCATGGTTCGAAATTAGTTTGTTTGAACTATTGTAGCACTCAGTTGCTGAAGATGCTGATAAAAATCGGGATAGGATTTACCAATAGCTTCTGCACCAGTGATGGTACATTGCCCCTCAGCACGCAGTGCGGCAACTGCGCAAGCCATTGCAATACGATGGTCGTGGTGAGAATACAACTCTGCAGCCCGTATCGAACTTGCTCCAATAACATTCATCACATTCCCATTTAGCTCGATTTGAATACCCATCTTTCCAAATTCCTCTTGAAGGGTTAAGGCGCGGTTGCTCTCTTTATGGGTGAGTCGCTCTGCTCCTATAATCCGGGTAATCCCCTTACAGCAAGCAGCCAATGCAACTAACGGAGGAAAAAGATCGGGACATTCGGTTGCATCAAATTCAAAAGCTTGAAGAGCAGCAGGTGCTACTGTATATCCATCGTTTTCAATCGAAACGATTGCGCCAGCATCTCGAATTGCCTCAAGGATTTTTTTATCGGCCTGTACAGAATCCGATTGCATTCCCTGGATGTGAATGGGACCAGCCAATGCGCCAGCCACAAATAAAAATGCAGCTCCGCTCCAGTCGCCCTCAATGTTGTAATCAATACAACTTGGCGGAGGATCAACTGGAAGCTTGTCAAAATAAAAGCGTTCATATCGATCAACATGAGGCACTTTCATTCCAAATTTCTTCATCACCTGAAGGGTTAGATCAATATATGGCTTGCTTTTCAAATCAATTACATCTATGTACCGATCGTTTGCGCCTGAAGCAGAATAGGCAAACAGCAATCCCGTTAAAAATTGAGAGCTCAAGCTACCATCCACTTGGATATTAGCGGGTGTAAGGGGACCGTGGATATCTAAAGGAAGTCGACCGTCCTGACTTTGTATTCTTAC
>JAFMES010000178.1 GCA_017856605.1 Chitinophagaceae bacterium | reverse complement strand
TCGGTATTGTAACCTATTAAGCTTCCCTGGCGAATGGCAATGCAATTGCAGGCTCCAATTGCTTGGACTTCAGGACTCGTTTCAGTCAAATAGGGCAACACCTTCTCTTTATAAGGTATGGTCACATTGAGTCCCACTAAATCAGGATGACTAAATAAAAGATTGGGTAATTCATCTATCGATGCAATGGGAAATAAATCATAGCGATGATCGGTAATTTTTTCCCGCTCAAACTTTTTTGCAAAATAGTTTCCGGAAAATGAATGCGTCAGTGGATACCCTATGAGTCCTAAGCGACGCATCGGTTATTGATTAAGAAAAAGACTGAAGGTGTCGCCCCTCAATCCAATGCGCATGGCTTCCAAAGCAATGATTTCAGAAGGGGCAATATTTCCCAAGTTGACATTGGCCCCCAATAATTCGATGAAATACAGTTGCTGTGCTTTCTGCGGCGCCTCCCATAAAATCTTTTCTCCGGGTATCTGTGTTAGGATCTCTTGCACCAATCCCTCTCGCACCTCTCCACTGCCTCGATAAATTCCCACATTACCCGCTTCTCGCGCTTCTGCAATTACCCAAGAAGCACCAGCACTCAATTCCGCTCGCATCAACTCAATCCACTTGTATGGTGGAATGATGTGCTCGGCATCCTTACTTCCCACTTCACTCAACACCGTACCGATTGCGCTGAGCTTTTCTATATAGCCGCATTTTTCAGTATGCGGGATAGTGATGGACCCATCACTCACTTCCATGTAAGAAATAGCATACTCCTTACACAGCGAGATATAATCATTGAATTGATTTCGGATCAAAAACGCTTCCATCAGCGTTCCTCCAAAATAAACCGGAATTCCTGCTCCTTGATAGAGCTCGATTTTCTCTCTCAATTTTGGGGTTACGTAGGCAGTTCCGAATCCGAGTTTAATTAAATCTACATGGGGGACAGCATTCTCAATGAAAAACCGCGCTTCTTCGAGCGACAATCCTTTGTCCATTACCATGGTGATGCCTTCAGTCCTCGGCTTCATATTCCGGGCAGGCATCTGGGAGAGTGAAAAATTCATGTTCGTTATCCTGGGTTGCTGCAAATTTACTAACCTTTCGATGAAATCGTTCGATTCTATGCTGGAGGCTTAAATCCGACGTCGGCGTTTAAAACGAAGGATCAATTCCACCACCTGCGGATGCTTAACGGATGAGGGATATAAATTCAAGAACGATTTCAATTGTTTAGGATGGCGCTCAAGTGTTTCTTCCAACAACTCAAATCCCTCGCGGTTTTTTCCCAATGCCAATAAAATTGCTGCCTGATAGAATTCCAATACCGGTCGACTTCCAAGCCTGCCTCGTGCCAATTCAACTTGAAGTGCCGCTTCTTGATACTGACCGCTGAGAAACAACGTTCGGATCAGCGCTTCCCACCCTTTGGTACTTCTGGGCTTGGATTGAACAACAGCCAAAAAATGATGCACGGCTTCTTTGTGGTGACCCAATTTGATATGGCATTCTCCCATGGTCAAATTGAACTCAGGGTCTAATCGTTTTATGCGCAATGCCATATCCAGGTACTTGATGGCTTGTGCATACTTTGATTCCTTCATGTAGGTACCAGCCACTTTTACATACAATCGTGCATTATCGGGATTGAGATGCGATGCTTTCCGATAATAAAACCTGGCTTGGGCATGGTTACGAATTTTTTCATAACAATATCCGATTGCCTGATAAATCAGATCTTCCGGACGCGAAAGCTCGATCACCTTTTCCAACTGGTCGATGGCCTCTTTATACCGATGCAAGCGCATCAACGCATCGGCCATGTTGCGATAAGCATAATCAAATTTTTCATTGATGGCAATGGCATACTGATATGCATCTATCGATTTCTCAAACAACTTCAAGCCCTGATATGCTGCCGCCAAATTAAACCAGGCTAAATCATTGTAAGGATATTCCTCGATGATCTTCAGGTGCAGACGAATGCTCTCTTCGTTCCTTCCAGTGAAGTCGGTCCAAAAACAAATTTTATACAAAGCTTCCTCATTATTGGGATCGTACTCCAAGATCCACTTGAGGCAATCGAATATTTTTTCAAAAGCTTCGTAATCGTCATACACATCGGCCAATTCAAAAAGTAACTCTATGCGCTCCTCTCCTTCAAAATGGTGTACTGCCTCTTCAAGCAACGCAACAGCTTTTTCCTGCATATCCAATGCCAGGTAGGCATCGGTTCTTAGAATATAGATATCAATGTCGTTCTTATCCAATATTTCAGCCTTATCCAAAACTGAAAGGGCTTTTTTGTAGTGCCGGGAAGCAATCAGCAAATCCGCTTTCTTTACCATCAACGAGGAAGAATAGGGAAACTGGGTAATGCCCAACTCAGCAGCCTCCATGGCCTTGGTCATGGCATCCTGATCGTCAAAATGATCGATGATTCGTTCAAAGGACTCCTCGCTGAGAAAGCCCACTGCATTTCCATTTTTCAGCCGCTCATAGGTCTTGAGCAGCTCCTTGATATCTTCATGTTCCGAGAAACGCGACTCGTCCGCCATCTGCTTGTATGTACTTGTAATTTAAGCAATTGTAGGAAAGTTTTTATGAGGCACAATAAATTCTTTTACAATTCGTTATGATTTAGTAGAAATGTCAGTTTTTGGGTATTTTAACATTTCTTATTAATTTTGTCCTAATGAAAACCACAAACAGATCCAACCTCATCGTCTCCAAAGGAGCAATCGCATTGCTGGGACTTCTGTTTTTCACCCATGTAGCAATGGCTGTTGATGGTATCATTGTCAAATCAAAATCTTCCAAAGCCAGTTTTTCCAATATGAAAAAGAACCTCAGCCTCTCGCTGAGTTCAGGTTTCGCTTACCGCGAAAACAAATCATTTGGCTTCAGAAAAATCGGAAAAGACAACTCATTCAACTCGGTAATTACCTATCAAAAAGGAAACATTACCTACATGATGCCGTACAAGAACCGTGCTGTTCTGAATCGGTTCAAGACGCCTGTAAAGCCTCAGAACTAATTCTTCTTTAACTCTTTACTGCTTTTATAATCCAGTACGCGATACCCTGCTGTCGGTATGTCAAATTGCTGAATTGGAACGGGATCAAAATTCAATGCGGTTGCTTGGTAACGCACCGTTGATGCCTTGTTGCTTAGTGTATACTCCAATACCATGCCGGGGATATCTCCAAATTGGAGATCCGTATCGTTGTTTTCAATAACTAGACCTTTGGCATAAAATACAACCGCGTTGGTACCATTTTTTAGTGTGACTTCAGCTTTCTGACAGGCATAGCCAAGAATGTCTTTTGTTTCTTCCAGCCAATTGATTCCGGAATGAATGTACCAGGAATTCCTGTCGCGCCAGTCAGCTTCTGTTAAGGGGACCATCAAACGTTGTGCACCCATTTCACTGATGAAGGCGCCTGATCCCTCTCGATTATCGTACAGAGATGTTGTTCTTCCTGTTGTACTGATGATGTCCATACGAACATGGCCACCTTTCAATTTTTGAATTGCGGTCATGGTAGTTGCAACTGTATCCGCTGGCGTTGTTATGCTGATTGAATAGGTCACCGTCCCTTCAGAAAATCGTTTTTGCGCTTGAGCCGAACAAGCACTCAGCAGGCAAACGATGACGATGACAAGCGATCTCATTTTTTCTTGGACTTATCCTGAAGTGCTTTTACTTTTTTTTGTGTCTCCTGCATCTGTTCAAGTCGCTCTTGCCATTTTGATTTTTCCCTCGGCTTCTTTTTATTGGCCTCGAGTTCGGTCATGATCTTCTCATGATCAATGATGTAATTCTGTATGACAAATTGCAACAGTAACGTGATCACGTTGGATACCGTATAGTACCAGGTAAGTGCTGAGGGCAAGCCATTGAAGATTCCCAATAAAAGCACAGGGAAAATATACGGCATGTACTTGAGCACCGGATTATTCTGATCCGGTGTCATACTCATACTATATAACGAAATGAGTAAACTGGTGATTACTGAGAGCAGGGTGAAAAGAGAAAGGTGACTGCCTACGCCGGGTATATAAAAATCCCAGGTAAGGATGGCGTCGTAAGAGGACAGGTCATCTGCCCACCAAAAGGACTGTCCCCTCAACGTAATATTGGAATTGAAAAAACTATAGAGGGCGAAGAAGATGGGAATCTGAAGCAAGGCTGGAATGCAACCTCCCAAAGGATTCACGCCAGCACTCCTGAACAGTTTCATTTGCTCCATGCTGTAGGACTGCTGATCATCT
>JAFMES010000177.1 GCA_017856605.1 Chitinophagaceae bacterium | reverse complement strand
ATGCCCTCCCTGCAAGAAACTGCTACTCAAATTAGAAGAGATATCGTTAGAATGGTGCACGCGGTTCAAAGCGGTCATCCAGGTGGATCACTTGGCTGTACCGATTTTCTTACCGCCTTGTATTTCAAGGTCATGAAACACGACCCTTCCTTTAACATGGATGGTGTGGGCGAGGACCTCTTCTTTCTCTCCAACGGTCACATTTCACCTGTTTTTTACTCCTGCCTGGCTCGCTCGGGATACTTTCCAGTGAAAGAACTTTCAACCTTCCGAAAGTTGAATTCGCGACTGCAAGGGCATCCCACTACCCACGAACACCTGCCAGGGGTTCGGATGGCATCGGGATCATTGGGACAAGGATTGAGCGTTGCACTTGGTGCAGCACTGGCTAAAAAACTCAACAATGATGCACATTTAGTCTACTCGTTGCACGGCGATGGCGAACTCCAAGAAGGTCAGATATGGGAGGCGGTTATGTTTGGTGCTCATCATAAGGTAGACAATCTTATAGCAACCATCGATTGGAATGGTCAACAGATCGATGGCCCAACGGATAAGGTAATGGGGTTAGGTAACATCAAAGAAAAATTTGAAGCGTTTGGATGGACCACCCTCGAAATGGAAGGAAACGATATGGACGATGTGATCCGAGTACTTGAGCTTGCAAAAAAAGAGACTGGCAAAGGAAAACCCATTGCAATTATTATGAAAACCTTGATGGGAAAGGGCGTTGACTTTATGGAAAATGATCATGGATGGCATGGAATTGCGCCCAATGACGATCAATTGTCCAAGGCTTTGTCACAATTACCTGAAACGTTAGGCGATTACTAATTTCTTAGTTCTACAGCAGATGATGCTGCTTTTCGAGAAGGTGCCCAAGAGGCGATCACCGCTATAGCGATGACAATACCGGTTACCAAAGTAAAATCCTCCCACCGCAATTGTATGGGGTAATAATCGATTAAAAAAGTGGCTCCTTGTAAGGGAACAATTTTATAGGTCACTTGAATATAATATAGCACTACACTGAGTACAATTCCACCACCAGCTCCAAGCAACGAAAGCAGCAGTCCCTCTGATAAAAAGATGCGCTGGATCATGGAGTTGGTCGCACCCATTGCCTTTAAAACCTGTATGTCCCTGCGCTTTTCCATCACCAACATGCTCAGTGCTCCTACCATATTGAATGCGGCGACTGCCAAAATCAATGTCAATATCGCATACACAGCTACCTTTTCCATTTTCATGGTTGCATACAACGTGCGGTTCTGCTGAAAACGATCTTCCACTTTATATTTTTCACCCAATTGTTGCTGGAGTAACAACTGAACCGAATTCGGATCTGCATCTTGCTTCAGTTTTATTTCCAGTCCGGAATAATCGGTTGCTCCATAACCCGCATAAGCGCGCAGGAAATCAAGGTTTGTGAGTACGTATTTATTATCAAACTCACTTTGAATTGCAAAACTACCTGTTGGCTGTGCAGTCCCTACCGAAAGTGATGAGACTGGATCTGTCAAATCCACTGCACCTTTTTTGGGTAGGTAAACAGAAACTGGATAGATGGTGCGATCCGATAATAGTCCCAACGCCTGCTCAATTCCAATACCCAAAACCAATCCCGGACGCTCATCAGTCCCAAGTTCATATGCCCCTCGGTATACATAAGCAGAAACATCATTGACCTCAGCAAAACTGGAATCGACTCCTTTGATGGTGACAATCGTCTGCATGTCGCCATTTTGAACCAATGCTTTTTCTTCCGCCACCAATGAAACAGATGCAATTCCAGATAAGGATCGAATCTCATTTAACTGCTCCTGCGTCAATTGAATGGTTTTACCTCTGACTGCACTTACTTTTATATCTGGGTAAAAAGCTCCGTAAAGCGACTGCACCAACGACTCAAATCCATTGAAAGCGCTGAGAACAATCAACAGCGATGCGGTACCAAATAACATGGCTAGCATGCTCACCCAGCTGATGATGTTGATGGCGTTGGTGGATTTTTTTGCCCTGAAATACCTCCAGGCAAATTTCAGAATGTGGGAAAGCTTCATTTGCTTCGCTCTTCATTGATCTTCTTGAACAACTCTTCCATCCGAAAGACATGGTCCAATGTATCGTCGCGATAAAATTTCAATTCTGGCATTCTTCGAAGTTGTTGCTTCACTTTCAATCCTAATTCACGCTTGATCTCCCCTTTTCGCTCCTCTATGCGTTTTAGCACGTGAGCGGGATCAGCTACTTGGAAGAGACTCAGGTAGATTCGTGCTTCTAAAAGATCGGGGGTCACTTTTACGGCAGATATGGATACCATGCCTCCATCCATCATATTCAGTCCCAACCGAAGAAATATTCCATTCATTTCCTCTTGGATCACACCTGCAACTTGTTTCTGACGTTTACCTTCCTGCATATCGGTCCCCTGTTAGCTGTAAAATTAGTTACTTTGTGCACACGAAATGAAAAGCCTCCGTGTCATTTTCCAGTACATCAAGCGCTATCCTCAGCTGGTTGCCGGTTACCTGCTGATGAATGTGCTATCTGCTTTGTTTTCTTTGGTATCGCTGGCCATGCTGGCTCCCTTTCTCAGCTTGATTTTCGGGGGAATCGAAACCAAAGGAATTGCAGGACTGGCCATATTTGATGTACTTGCAGAATTGGTGAAGTCGCCCGAAGGAAAAATTGAGGCCCTGGGCATAATCTGCCTAATCGTAGTTTCTGCCATTTTATTAAAAAATCTTTTCCTATACGGCGCACTGTTCTTGCTTACTCCCATTCGGCATTCGATCATCAACGACATGCGCAGTGACATGTTTCGAAAAATTCTTCAGTTGCCTGTCGGATTTTTCAACGACCAACGCAAAGGAGATATTATGAGTCGTCTTACCAACGACCTGCAAGACGTGGAGTTTTCAACCATGAGTTTTTTGGAAAGTTTTTTTCGAGAGCCGGTACTCATTGCCATCTATCTGATTGCACTCGTTAATTTGAGTCCCGAGCTTTCCCTGTTCTTACTTGTTTTTCTTCCGGTATCGGGACTGATCATCGGTCGGATTGGTCGCTCGCTAAAAAAAGTTTCCAACGATGTGCAAGTCAAATTGGGTGAAATCCTCAGCACCATTGAAGAAACCCTGGGTGGCATTCGGGTAGTAAAAGCATTCAATGCGGAATCGCAGCAACTGGAGCGTTTCTCTAATGAAAATCTTGAACTCTTTCATACGAAAAACAAAGCAGTTCGCAGACGCGACCTTGCATCGCCAGTCTCTGAAACCCTTGGTATCTTGACCGTTAGTGGTGTCTTATATTACGGTGGGACACTCGTATTGAATCAACACTTTTCACTAACGGGACCGGATTTTCTTACGTTCATTGCAATTTTCACCCAAATCATCAATCCCCTGAAAGCATTCAGTACCGCCAGCTACAATATTCGAAAAGGTGCTGCCAGTATTGAACGGATAGAGCGACTGATTCGCGAGGAGCAATCAATACAAGATGATCCACATGCACAAAGCATCCATCAGTTTACCGATTGCATTGAACTCCAAAACGTGTCCTTTTCGTATGCCGACCGTACCATATTAGACAACATTAACCTCACCATCAAAAAGGGACAAACCATCGCTATTGTAGGATCATCCGGGTCGGGGAAATCGACTTTAGTCGATTTAATCCCACGCTTTCACGACCCAAGTTCAGGAACCGTTCTAATAGACGGCATCAACATCAAGCAACTCAAGATGCGTGAACTGAGGTCGCTAATGGGCATTGTTACTCAAGAACCCATCCTGTTCAATGATACCATCGCAGCAAATATTTCCTTGGGCAACCCAACGGCATCAAACGAAGCCATCACCAATGCTGCAAAAATTGCCAATGCCCATGAGTTCATCATTGCCAAAGAACTTGGATACGATAGTCGCGTAGGCGACAGAGGTTCAAAACTCAGTGGTGGAGAAAGACAACGAATTACCATCGCTCGTGCCATTCTAAAAAATCCCCCTATCCTGATACTTGATGAAGCCACCTCATCCCTTGACACCGAAAGTGAAAAATGGGTTCAGGATGCCATTGGGAAACTCATGATGGATAGGACCAGCATCATTATTGCACATCGCTTATCCACGGTTCGGCACGCCGACGAGATCATCGTGCTGGACCAAGGGAAAATAGCAGAAAGAGGCAAACACGAGGATTTGATGTTGCTGAATGGAATCTACAACCGACTGGTCTCTATGCAAGAAATGCGGTGATATCAATTACCTGCTCCAGGCCTATTCATACCCATCTTAGC
>JAFMES010000176.1 GCA_017856605.1 Chitinophagaceae bacterium | reverse complement strand
CTACCCGAACCGCTTACCAAGGATACGGCGTTGGTTGAAGCTTCTTTGAATTTTCATGTTCCTGGTATAGCAGATTATACAGCACGTCAAGGCAGATCCATTGCTATTCGACCTTTTCAGGGAGCCGATCAAGCTGATGTTCGTTTCTATTGTCTCTCCAATGCATTTGCAGCTATCCTGCATCAACGGAATATACTTCCAATGCACTGCGGGGCCTTTGAACACAAAGGAGAGTTGGTGTTAATAGCCGGTGATTCAGGGGCTGGAAAATCTACCTTGTTGATGGAGTTGGACAAGTTAGGTTTTCCAACGTTCTCAGATGACGTGTGTGTTCCGCATTGCGATGAAAATAATCGCGTGGTGTTTTATAGCTCTTATCCTGTCCGCAAATTATGGCAAACTGAACTAGAGCATGTGGATCAGGAGGCTTTATTGATTCGCACGTTGCCGGAAGGAACGAAAAAGTATGCAGTTTCCATCAGCAGTGAGTTTAGTATACAGGCCATGAAACCCAAAGCGGTTTTTTTCATTATGAAATCAGATGTTTTATGTGTGGCGTTTCACGAATTAGCAGGAATAGAAAAATTCAGTCGATGGGAATCAAATGCATACCGGGGTGAGTTTTACCGCGCACAGGACTTACGGAGTCAGCACTTTCGGTTGATCACTCAACTGGCTGAGCAGGTAAAAGCATTCTCCATTGAGCGTCCAGTCGATGGGAATACCATAAATGACATAACGAATAGGATTCTCCACACGTTAGAAGAAATGATTGTTTCATGATCAGATACATTCAAAATAGAAACGTGATGCAATCAGCCATTGGCGATGAGGTAGTCATGCTTGAGCCGGAAACGGGGTATTATTTTGGGCTTAATTCAGTGGCAGCAGTTATCTGGGATGAATTAAAAAATCCAAAGAACGTCGAGGAATTAGTAGAGGTATTGCTAACGCGATTTGAGATTGATCGGGGTACTTGTTTAGAACAAACCCGTGAATTAGTCTCTACGATGCTTGATAAAGGAGTGATATGCAGCAGCAATTGAAAAAAAGGTCATTGGGCCAATGGGTGATGTTCGGAGAGGCGTGGATCTTACTGCATGTGAGTCGTTTGGCCATACTGTTGTTGCCATTTCGCTGGCTTGCACCTTTGATGGGCAGGGAGCGAGAGGAGGCCATTGAGGATTCATGCGATCAACCCGACGTGCTTGAAATAAAATTGGCAATTGATCGTGCTGCACGAAGGACACTTTTTAACAGTCGTTGTTTTGATCAGGCCTTGACAGCTGCTAGCATGCTTCGAAGAAGAAAAAAATCAGCTACGCTCTTCTTGGGCGTTTCGCAGCAAGACGGAAAATTATCAGCACATGCTTGGGTCAGTGCTGGCAAGAGCATAATCACTGGTAGTCGCGGTATACACGGACATACCCCTGTTGCTCATTACCGCATTTCTGGTCCCGTTTACAAATCTACTGCACCATGATCAGGGGTTTTTTTGGCTGCATAAAGAAAAACGTTGATCGCTTTGTTATTGGCGACTGGGGATGGTTTTATTTTGATGATGAACAAGAAGTTCAATTGATGAGTAGGTCGACCGAAGTACAGAGTGATTTGTTGCACATCAATGGAACGATTCGTTTGGATTACCGAGACGAGCTAGGCGATAAGTTGGGTATTCGATATGCCGACTTACTTGCAACGAGCGATGATGAGCTGGTAAAACAGGCCTATCACAAGTGGGGAGCAGATTTAGTTTTTCACTTGGAGGGCGACTGGTCCATAGCAGTTTTTGATTCGGAGAAACAGCAATTACTACTGGCAAAAGAACCTTCGGGGATCTCTGCAATTTTTTATCTAGAGCATGAAGGAGCAATTTATTTTGCCAGCGATACCCGGGTGTTGAGTCGATTGAAAAATCGTAATAGGATTCTGAATGAGTCATATTTAAAGTCATTGGAAGAACCTCTATATGGATTTCTACCACATCAGACTGCAGATAGGGATATCCGTTATCTGATGTGTGGAGAGCGCATGCTTTTTGATCAGGCGGAGATGCGATGCGAAGTCTATACAGATCTCCTTAGCCAACCTGCTAAACTATCGTATCGGTATGCTGTGGATCAGGTGCTTCAGTTTCGTTCTGTTTTTGCGGAGTCAGTTAGGCAGAAGGTTGATTTTAATAAAAAGACTGGAATTTTTCTAAGTGGAGGTCTGGATTCAGGATCGGTCGGTGCATTATTGGCAATGGAATTCCAATGCAAACAGCAGCAATTCGATGCTTATACTTCCGTACCGGCATATCCGGATGAACTATCAGAATCCGTTCGTACAATCGCGGATGAATCTCCTGTTGTGCGACATCTTGTTGATGCATATGGTTCAATAATTCCTCATGCTGTTGATTTCAAAGGTGACGCTGTTATAACCAATCACATAGAAAAACGCATAGAAGATTGCTTTTATCCGGTGATTACTAAAAATACGTATTGGATCAATGGGATATTGAAGCAGGCACATGAAGCGGGAGTGTCGAGGATGATGCAGGCGCAAACAGGTAATTACATCATTTCATGGAATGCGCCACAACGTATTTTGACTGAATTGATGCAAGGTGATTGGAAACGTGCAGCACGTGAATTAAAATGCATGACACATGCAGCCGGTATGAATTCAATGCGCTTGCTTTGGCGAGAAGTGATACGTCCCATTATTAAAAGTTGGGTGAGAAGGAGGGGGGTGCCGATGAATAGCCGACTACTCCGTATTGAAATGCTAAAGCGAAACTTGACGTTCACCGGTATGCGTTGGTATTTGGATGGGCTACTATTTGGGATGAATATCGTAGAGCCTACTTCAGATCAGAGATTGATTCGTCATTCGTTGATGGTACCCGAATGGTTGTTTAATTATGACGGTGAACAAAAATATATTTTGAGAGCCGCGATGAAAGGAATTTTACCAGATGCAATTCGTAATTCAACGCGAATATTTTTTCAGTCCTGCGATTTTATGAGTCATCTGGATCGCGATGAAGGTTTGAAGAAGATCTTGGCAAGAACGCATATGAAAAATATCAATCCAAATCGAATTCGAGAAGAGTTGGTGACCCTTTCGTTGGAGCTTTTTAAGTCGCAAAAAAAGAATTAATTTTATAAGCATGAAGGAAAATGAGGAAAAGAAGCAAGAGAAATTGCCGTGGGTGCAACCGACGTTGGTACAATTGAACGTACGGTATACACACAACGATCCTTGTGCGGCTGATCCAACCAAGATTTTTGTCGGAAACGATGGGCAGGCGCCAACCGGTCCTGGTGATGGCATCGTGAATTGTGCCAGTTCTTGAGTTTGCCGATTTGTCAAATCAATTATTTCCCCCTATTTTTGCTTCCCTAAATTAAGAGGTATCCATTATGCTGATCATCGATTCAAAAGATTGCGAAAACATTGACAAGGCACTCAAGAAGTACAAAAAGAAGTATGAGAAGTCAAAAACTTTACTTCAACTCCGTGAGCGTCAATCATTTACAAAACCTTCTGTCAAGCGCAGGGGAGAAATTTTAAAGGCAATCTACAAGCAAAAGATCGTCAACGGAATTATCGAGTCCTGATACTTTCCGTTCTTATACTATTCAGGTAGTCATTCGGTTTCGTACCTTCATGACTACCTTTTTTTATGTCTGATATCCGCCATCCCTTTATAGAAGATTTCATTAATCATCTCAAGTTTGAGAAAAGGTATTCCACGCACACCCTTCGGGCGTATACAGATGATTTGGCGGTATTCTTTCAGTTTTTAACAGCCCAGTTTGAGGTCGTCAATCCACAAGAAGTTATGCCCGCGATGGTCAGATCGTGGTTGGCATCGTTATCACTGCAAAAAATTCAACCGCGTAGCATCAATCGTAAGATTTCCTCCTTGAAGTCATTTTATCGTTATTGTTTATTGAAAGGGTATGTAGCGAGCAGTCCCCTTTCCGCCATCAAGGTGCTAAAAACGCGCAAGCGATTACCCAATTACATTGAGGAAACGCAGATGCAGCAGCTATTGGAGCAGATTGATTTTACAGATGATTACACAGGTCGCTTGCATTATTTGATCATCACGTTGCTGTATCATACGGGTATGCGGGTGAGTGAGTTAGTCAGTTTAAAAGATAGGCAAGTCGACACCAAGCGCTTGCAGGTAAAGGTATTGGGTAAGGGAAATAAAGAACGAATCATTCCGTTGCATCACGACATAGTGGGAGAGGTGGAAGAGTATCGAAAATTGCGTTCTGGCTTGGCAGCAGGAGCAGACCGTGTTGAATTATT
>JAFMES010000175.1 GCA_017856605.1 Chitinophagaceae bacterium | reverse complement strand
CGGTTAAGGAATTCGAGTCCTACTGTAATCCCTTCCCGTTGTGCATGCTCTGCGAGCAGTAGCAGGTTTTCTCGTGCCCACTCCAATTCCTGAGCGGTGGGACCTTTTCCGGAAAAAACAGAAAGCGAAGAGTGAAGAGGTCCGGTTAAGTAACGAGCCCCAAGTGCTGCAGCACATTCAACTATTTTTTTATTGTATTCGAGTGCTTTGTTGCGCATGGCAGGATCGGGACTGATCAGCTGGTGCTCCGCAGAGTTTAAAGAAACTGCTACGCGTTCCATTCCCAATGCATTGAGTTCATTGGACCATCGTTTCCATTTTTGGGTATCGGTATCTAAGATGGGGACCTCTACACCATCGAAACCCATTTCACGCAAGGATGAAAGAATGGGTAAAAGTGAGTCGTCCATTTCAGTCCCCCACAACAGGAGGTTCATTCCGATTGGATTGGGCATGCTTGATTTTTGGGATTATCAATATAGTGATATATATTCATTGAAACAACCAACTGTTTATGCCTACCGCACAACGTTTCACCGCATTGGATGTATTCCGCGGGTTGACCCTCTGTTTCATGATCATCGTCAACAATCAATTCGGTCCCATTGCCTATGCACCGTTGGAGCATGCCGAATGGGATGGTTTTACTCCCACCGATTTAGTGTTTCCTTCATTCTTGTTTGCAGTAGGCAACGCCATGGCATTTACCATGCCACGATTGCAATCGATGGGAAATGCAGCAGTGCTTTCAAAAATTTTTAAACGGACCTTCCTGATATTTTTGATTGGTTATCTCCTCTACTGGTTCCCAATTATTGGTAAACCCATTGAAAATACCCGCATTCTAGGCGTATTGCAGCGTATTGCACTGTGCTATGGAATGACGGCATTGCTGATTCACTACTGCTCCAAGCGCACGGTACAAACCATAGGTGTTTTGATACTGATTGGGTATTGGGCACTGTTGTATTTTGGAGGTGACTACACCATGCTGGGAAATATTGGAACGGCAGTCGACAAATGGATCCTGGGCGACAACCACATGTACAAAGGCGAAGGTGTAGCTTTTGATCCCGAAGGCATACTCAGTACGTTCCCTTCTATGGTGAATGTGCTGGTGGGATATTACGCTGGCGTTGCGTTGAGGGATAAGGGGACCGAATGGGAAACCATATCCCGGTTGCTCATTGCAGGCGTCCTATTCATGGCCATCGCGTATTGTTGGAATTACGCTCTTCCTATTAATAAAAAACTTTGGACCGGCTCTTTTGTACTCTATACCTGCGGAATGGATTTGATGTTGATTGGATGCCTGGTATTTCTGCTGGACAAGACCAGTTACAAAAAGGATTGGACCTATTTCTTTGAAGTGTTTGGAAAGAATCCCTTGTTCATTTATATCTTATCGGGACTGATTCCGGATATCATGAGCATAATAAAGGTGGGAGATAAAAGTTTGGGGGAAACCATCGCCATAGGCTTTTACCAGGGAATTGCACCCGGAGCATTTGGGACCTTTCTTTATTCGTTCAGCTTCATGCTGTTGTGCTGGACAATCGGGTATGTGATGGACAAAAGGAATTGGTATGTACGGGTTTAACACCAATAAATGCCTCTAATTCGTTATTTTTGAGGTTCGCAAGAAATTAGTATGGAATACAATACAACCAGAGGTTACCTTGTAATGAGGGAATACGGCAGGCATGTGCAACAGATGGTAGACCATTTGTTGACCATTGAGGACAAGGAAAGGAGGCAGAAGAATGCACAGGCCGTCATCGAGCTGATGGGCTTCTTGAATCCGCATCTTAAAAATGTAGAAGATTATCGCCATAAACTGTGGGATCATTTGTTTTTGATTTCTGATTTCAAATTAGAGGTAGATAGTCCCTATCCTATTCCTACCCGTGAATCATTGAAAGCAAAACCCAAACCGCTTCCTTATCCCAAACGTTATCCGAGGTATTCGCATCTGGGCAAACATTTGGAGCTGGTTATCAATAAGGCGATGGCGGAGCAAAACGAAGAGAAACGTTCTGGATTTGCACACATCATAGCGTATTATATGAAATTGGCTTATAATACGTGGCACAAGGAGCTCATTCCGGATGAGAGCATCAGAAGCGAACTGAATACTATCACACAAGGTCAACTGGAATTTACCAGTACTCCGTTTGTAAAAGCGTATCGTGAATTTGATGATCGATTCATGAAGCGTGGTAAAGGTGGATTTCAGCAACGCAACAACCGCATGGGTGGAGGGAAAAACAGGCCCCCACAAAAGTTTCAAAAGAAACGCTTTAAATAAGCGCACCCCTTAACACGATCTGCATGAAAGCCTTTGAAGTGCATGGTGGCAATAAACTCAAGGGCAGTATTGTACCTCAAGGTGCAAAAAATGAAGCCCTCCAGATCATCAGTGCCGTATTATTAACTCCCGAACCAGTGACATTGCATAACATTCCAGACATTCTGGATGTGAACTTATTAATTGATCTACTAAGCGATCTTGGAGTTAGTGTAGAGCGTCGCGATCGACATACTGCTGTATTTCAAGCTAACGAAGTGTGGCTGGAGAAGTTAGAAGATCCTGAATTTCAAAAAAGCAGTTCGCGCTTACGCGGATCGGTGATGATTGCAGGTCCTTTGTTGGCGCGATTCAAAAAAGCATTTATTCCCAAACCGGGAGGCGATAAGATCGGAAGAAGAAGACTCGATACGCATATCATCGGATTTGAAAAACTCGGAGTTCGATTTGAATACGAGCAAGGCGAGGGATTTTTCCGCTTGAATGCCAATGAGCTCAAAGGGACCCATTTATTGCTGGATGAACCATCGGTGACAGGTACAGCCAACATTTTATTTGCTGCGGTGATGGCCAAGGGAACAACTACCATTTACAATGCAGCCTGCGAACCCTATATACAGCAACTCTGCAGGATGTTGAACAGAATGGGAGCGAAGATCAGTGGTTTGGGCTCAAATCTGCTTACCATTGAAGGAGTAGAGAGTTTGAGCGGAACCGAACATACGATGTTGCCTGATATGATTGAGGTAGGCTCGTTCATTGGTCTTTCCGCAATGACACAAAGCGAATTGGTCATCAAAAATGCCGGCATAGACCACCTGGGTATCATACCAGAAAAGTTTCGTCAGCTTGGCATTGAACTTGAATTCAAGAACGACGATATCATCGTACATGCACAAGAGGTGTATGAAATACAAAAATTCATTGACGGATCGGTACTCACCATTTATGATCATCCCTGGCCGGGAATGACACCAGATCTGCTGAGCATCCTATTGGTAGTGGCAACGCAAGCAAGAGGAAGTGTACTCATTCATCAAAAAATGTTTGAGAGCCGTTTGTTTTTTGTCGACAAGCTGATCGACATGGGCGCACGAATTATTCTATGCGATCCGCATCGCGCAGCAGTTATCGGATTGGAACGCGAGCAAGCTCTTCGTGGTATTACGATGAGTAGTCCCGATATCCGCGCCGGAGTAGCCTTACTCATAGCAGCGCTTAGTGCAGAAGGCAAAAGCATCATTCAAAATATCGAGCAAATCGATCGCGGTTATCAATACATTGATAAACGTTTAACGGCATTGGGTGCTGACATCAAACGAATCGAAGCCTAATGAGTCAAACCGTTGCGCATAAGATCATTATTCTTGCTGCACCTTCTGGAGCAGGAAAAACCAGCATTAAATCAAAGTTGATGGAATCAATGAGCGATCGCTTATCGTTCAGCGTGTCGGCCACCACCCGTTCCATTCGTGGCAATGAAAAAGACGGAGTAGATTATTTTTTTATCAATGAAAGCGACTTTCGTTCAATCATCGATGCCGATGGATTCATAGAACATGAGATGGTGTATCCGGGATTGTACTATGGTACTACAAAAGCAGAAATGGAACGAATCTGGGGAGAAGGAAAATTTCCCCTGCTGGACATTGATGTGCAAGGCGCGTTGAATGTCAAGAAAAAATTTGGGAACGATGTATTGGCTATATTCATTGATCCGCCCTCATTGGAGGTACTTCGCGATCGATTGAAGAGCAGAGGGACCGATACCGAAGATCAGATAGTAATGCGCGTGCGAAAGGCTGAAGAAGAACTTAGGTTTCGTCCACAATTCGACCATTGCGTAGTGAATGACGATTTGAACCGATCCAGCGCTGAAGTGATGGAGCTGGTAAAGGCATTCATCGGTTGAAAAAAGATCCAGATTACTTAATTTCGCCCCTTGCCACTTGGCCGGTCCCGTAGTTCAATGGATAGAATAGAAGTTTCCTAAACTTTAGATACAGGTTCGATTCCTGTCGGGACTAC
>JAFMES010000174.1 GCA_017856605.1 Chitinophagaceae bacterium | reverse complement strand
GACCAAGCGCGGTAAAGCAGGAAAGCCTGTAATTACGTTCAACTCCAACTACACGATGAATAAGATCGCTCGCTGGCCCGGTTTGTTGGGTCCGGATGAGTTCCTCGAGTGGAGAAAGGATGTGATTTGGAGTCAGCGTGGATTTGATTCTACCTCAAAACCTGGAATCAAATACTGGTCATGGGATCCACGCAAACTTCCAGCTGGGTTCAGTGTGGATCAGTGGTTGGCCTTGGGTAACCAGGCAGGACAGGATCCGATTGCAGTATGGTTGAATCGCTTGGGAGGCACAGTAGGTATGGCACCGGTGGAAATTGAAAGTTATAAGAACAATACGCCAATCGACTGGGAATCGCTGATGCTGAACAGCAATGGTCGTCAGCATGATCATACCGTGAGTGTTTCAGGAAGAGCAAACAATACCAATTATTATACCTCTTTTGGTTATTTTGATAATGAGGGTATGGCAGTGGGTGAGCGTTTCAAGACTTTCCGCTCACGTTTGAACCTCGAAACAGAAGTTGCTAAATACCTCACGTTTGGCATCAACATGCAATTTGCCAGCAGGGATGAAGGTGCAGTCCCAGTTAACTTGGGCGACATGATTCGTTCCACACCGTTTGGAAAAATTTTCCAGGACGATGGAAGATTGAGATCGAGTACGACTGATAACATTGGTAACAACACCAACCCACTTCGGGATGTGTATTATACAAAGCGTTTAGTGCGTTCCAACAACTTATTCGGAACGGCTTATGCAAAAGGAAAGCTGCCATGGGGATTCTCATACCAGGTGAACTTTACACCTCGATTTGAATGGTTCCAGAACTATCAGCACCAGTCGTCTAAAACTCCGCTGTTGGAAAGCAGGGGCGGTATTACTCAGAGAAGAGATGACCGCACGTTCCAATGGCAGGTGGATAACCTCTTGATGTGGAATAAGAAGTTTGGAAAGCATTCAATCGATGCGACCGCATTGTTCAATGCAGAAAAATTCCAGAGTTATTCCAGCACCATCAACGCAGAGAACTATCTTCCTAATGATAACCTCGGATGGAATGGTATCCAAGCTGCTCGTTTGATTACGCGTACAATTGCAGACGATCAGTATGCAACAGGCGATGCGATCATGGGTCGTATCAACTATGCATTTGACGACAAATACTTATTCACTGTTACCGGTCGCCGCGACGGTTATTCTGCATTCGGTCAGGGTAACCCCCGTGCCTTCTTCCCTTCAGTAGCATTAGGTTGGGTGATAACAGACGAGAAATTCATGCAGGGTAACATTGCGAATTTCCTGGATTATGCTAAGGTCCGCGTTTCATATGGTGAAAACGGAAACCGTGAAATCGGTCGTTATGCCGCCCTTTCACAGTTGGCTTCCAACAGTTATCTCTATACCAACCCTGCAGGCGCTAACATCGGTGTAGGAACTGTGCAAACGGTAAACATGAGTAATCCCAATTTGAAGTGGGAGCGCAACGCTTCGCTCAACTTTGGTTTTGATTATTCGATCAAGGGTGGAAAAATCACCGGTGCGGTAGATTACTACATCCGTCAGACCAATGACTTGTTGGTTAACCGTGCACTCCCCAACGTAACAGGCTTTAGCAGTGTGATCTCAAATCTTGGTGCGGTAGATAATTCCGGTTTCGAGTTCAGTATCAATACCGAGAACATGAACAAGAAAAATTTCATCTGGAGGACTTCTTTCGCCATCTGGAGCAACAAGAACGAGATCAAGAGTCTCTATGGCAAGGTTCCTGTTACCGATGCCAATGGAGCTACTACCTTGGTTGAAAAAGATGACGTAGCCAATGGATGGTTTATTGGTCGCAACATCAACACCATTTGGGATTTCAAAATCATCGGCGTTTGGAAAACCTCTGAGGCTGATAAGGCAAGATCCTTTGGATTCAATCCAGGCGACTTCAAACTGGAAGACGTGAATAAAGATGGAAAGTATACTGTAGATGATAAAGTATTCCTTGGACAAACTACTCCTAAAGTATCTTTCAACTTGCGCAATGAGTTTACCATCTTCAAGAACATTGATATCTCGTTCCAACTTTATGGACGTTTCGGTCAGTTGTCTCAACTCAACGAAGCAACCAACGCCAACTTGTTTGGTGGGGTGATCTTCTACGATCGTTCTCAGTTTTATAAAGTGCCTTATTGGACTCCGGACAATCAGATCGATGATTATGCTCGTATGATGTCTGCCGAAGGTTCAGGTATCAAGTTCAATGTATGGAGATCATCTTCTTTTGTACGATTGAACAATGCCAGCATCGCGTATACACTTCCTAAGAAGTACACCGATCGCGTAAAGTTCCAAAGCCTGAAGTTCTACTTCAACGTACAAAATGGATTGGTAGTTTCTCCCTGGAACTACTTTGATCCTGAGAACAAGTTCTTTACTCCTTCGTATGGAACATTTGGAATCAACCTCACACTTTAATTGAACAACTGAAATCATCAAAACATTGTATATGAAATACGTAAACAATAAAATAACAAAATACCTCTCCTGCCTGGTGTTGGTACTGTTGGTGAGCCAGTCGTGTCAAAAAGACTGGTTGGAGCCACGCCCGCTCTCCTTCTTTGCTCCGGAGAATACCCTCATCGATGAGGCTGGCTTCAATGCCGCACTTGCTGCCATTGCGCGTAACGTGCGTGATGAGTGGTACGGTGACGGTGCACCTATCATATCTGAGACTATTTTCTCTGAAATAGCGGTGGAAGGAACAACCGATAAATTCGGACCTGCAGTAAATCTGAATGTGTTGATTACACCAGATGCGAATCTGAATAGCGTAGACTTCAACAGGATTGGCTGGTATTGGGAAAGGTGGTATTTGATCATTCGTTTAGCAAATACCATAACATCAAGAATTGATGCGGCTAAAGATATCCCAGCCGACAAAAAGAATGCTATTCTTGGTCGTGCTTACTTCTTCCGCGCGTATGCCTACTACCGACTCGTGCATGAATTTGGAGATGTACCTGCAACGCTGAAAGAACTGACTGAAGCCAAATTGGACTTCCAAACAGTTAAGCGTGAAGTGATTCTTCAGCGCATGAAACAAGATTTGGATTTTGCATTTGCAAACGTTCCCTGGGTTTCCAATAAAGGGGAAGTGAATAAAGGAGCAGTAGGACACTTATTAGCAAAGATCAATCTCTCATTGGGATTGTTTGACGATGCCATTGCTGCTTCTACAGCGGTGATCAATAATGGTACATATAAATTGGTGACGGCTCGTTTTGGTGCAGATGCGGGCAATGCTAAGAAAAATGTGATTTGGGATCTGCATCGTCCTGTTAACAAGTACCTTTCTTCCAATACCGAAGTTCTGTTCTCAGTGATTGATCGCTTTGGTGATCCTTCTGCTACAGCAAGTGGAGTGAACACCATGCGTCAGGCACTTCCGTTCTCTTCCAATGCAGCCATTCTTACCCCGGATGGAAAGCAAGGTATGGTGAATACCAAAGTGGAGTTTGACCACATGACCAATTTCGGTCGCGGTATCGGCCGCTGTCGTTCTACACCGTATCATACTCGTTTTATATGGGATGATGTAAACGATCTGCGTCACGATACACTCTCCGGTAACTGGATGGAGATGGAAAACTTGACGTATAATAACCCAGCATTGAAAGGAACCTCTCCATTTTATGGAGCACGTCTGCAGTTTAGAAAAGGCGATGGTTCATTGCTTATTTCAAACGGCGATACCATTCGTATGTGGTATGCATGGCCCCATTATAAAATGTATGTGGAGGACCAAATTCGTTATCCATTCCAGGGCGGTAATTCCGATTGGTATGTATTCCGTTTAGCCGAGACCTATTTAATTAGGGCTGAAGCATATTGGTGGAAAGGCGATGGAGCAAGTGCCGCTGCTGATATCAATGCAGTTAGAACACGTGCAAAAGCAGCTCCGTATACTGCAGCTCAAGTAGACATTGGAAGTATTCTGGACGAACGTGCTCGTGAGTTATACTATGAAGAGGGAAGAAAGACCGAGTTGACTAGAATTTCTTACATCTTCGCAAAAACGGGTAAGTCGTTCAATGGAAAGACCTACAATGCGAACAACTTTTCAACTGCTAACTTCTTCTACGATCGTATCATGGCACAGAACCCATTTTATAAAAATGGCGTAAAGAATATTCGTGGCGATCAGTACACCATCAGTCCTTACCATGTATTGTGGCCTATTCCTCGTCCCGCTATCCAAGCAAACAGCCTGGGTCAGATCAACCAAAACCTGGGTTATTCTGGTAGTGAGACAAATAAGCCTGCTTTGGATAAGATTCCTGAATAAACGCAGTTTT
>JAFMES010000173.1 GCA_017856605.1 Chitinophagaceae bacterium | reverse complement strand
GCGGACTTCTACCTTTTCGAAGGTCCCGTCGTTCTTTTTCTTAAAAATATGTTCACTGCGATGATAGGTTACATTGATGAACGAAGGCTTGAATTCCATGAGGGGATCCAAATGACCATACAACGATGAGATATTTTTACCTTTCAATGGAGGTAATACCTCAAAGGAAACCAATACATCCTTTGCCTGCCGTATGTGATCGATGACTTTCATATTGAGCCTTGTCCGGAGCGCAAAATTAAGGATATACTGATGAATTGCATACTTTTGTGTTGAACATGTCGCTCATCATCACCACCCAAAATCTTGTTAAACGCTACCGGAATCGTACCGTAGTGAACCAGGTCTCTGTTGAAGTTAAACAAGGAGAGATTGTGGGATTATTGGGACCCAATGGTGCCGGAAAGACCACGTCGTTTTACATGGTGGTGGGACTGATCAAGCCAGACGAAGGTGAGGTGTATCTCAACGACTTGAACATTACAAAATTACCGATGTACAAAAGGGCACAGATGGGAATCGGGTACCTCCCCCAGGAAGCATCGGTATTCAGAAAACTATCGGTTGAAGACAACATTGCATCAGTTTTGGAAATGACGAAACTCAGCAAACAGGAGCAGAAGTCCAAACTCGAGGAACTACTCAACGAATTCCGTCTCACCCATGTCAGAAAAAACAATGGCGACTCCCTCAGTGGCGGAGAACGCCGCAGAACGGAAATTGCGCGTGCATTGGCCGTAGATCCTAAGTTCATCCTGCTGGATGAACCATTTGCAGGTGTTGATCCTATTGCAGTAGAGGATATTCAGACGGTGGTAGCGCGACTCAAATTCAAAAACATTGGTATTCTCATTACAGATCACAACGTAAACGAGACACTTTCGATTTGCGATCGTGCCTATTTGCTGATTGAAGGAAAGATATTCAAGCACGGAACCGCAGAAGAACTTGCGGAAGATGAAAAAGTAAGAAGTCTTTATCTCGGTCGCAATTTTGAACTCAAAAGAAAGGATTATCTTCATGAGGAGGTACGACAGGAATCCCTGTACGGCGACCGCTGACCCCATCCATAGTACATGAAACTGTTGAGTCCCGCTATATCAACCCTTGCCCGGTTGAGGTCCTGGCGCATCGATGCCTGGATGCAACATCCCATCTCCGCACAACGTGAAGTGCTTCAAGACCTCGTGACTGCCGGTCAATACACGGCCTTCGGCAGACAATATGAATTTTCAAAACTTTTTAATACCCGCTCATTCAAGCAAGCAATACCAATTCACGAATACGAGGATGTAAAACCGTACGTGGACCGCATACTATCTGGCGAAGAAAACGTTTTGTGGAATACTCCTATTCACTGGTTTGCAAAAAGCAGCGGCACCACATCTGATCGAAGCAAATTCATTCCGGTCAGCCAGGAAAGTCTGGAAGATGGACATTACAAAGCCGCCAAAGATGTGCTGTCCTTATACTATATGCATCATCCTGAATCCGATTTGTTGACAGGTAAAGGATTGGTAATTGGAGGTAGTCACACCATCAACAGCCTCCATGAAGAGGCTCACTATGGCGACCTCTCCGCTGTTTTGATGCAAAACACTCCATTCTGGGGAAACTGGATCAGAACTCCAGAATTGAAAATTGCCTTGATGGATGAATGGGAAAGCAAGATCGAGCGATTGGCAGAATCCACGTTGAACGAAAATGTAACATCGGTCTCCGGTGTGCCAACATGGACGCTTGTACTTTTTCAGCGCATTTTGGAATTGACCGGAAAGCGTACCATTAAAGAAGTATGGCCTTCGCTGGAACTCTATATGCACGGAGGGGTATCGTTTCATCCATACAAAGAACAGTTCAAGCGACTCATAGGCGAGAACATCAACTACTTGGAAATGTATAATGCGAGCGAGGGATTCTTTGCTGCGCAGGATTTGGCCGACAGCGATGGAATGTTGTTGTTCCTTGATCATGGCATCTTCTATGAATTCATGCCCATTGAGGAATACGGAAAAGACGAACCGCGCACGATTGGATTGAAAGATATTGAACTGCACAAACATTATGCACCAGTGATCAGCACCAATGGCGGACTATGGCGCTATTTGATGGGCGATACCATCGAATTCACCAGCCTGCGTCCATATCGGGTAAAGGTGGTAGGTCGACTCAAACTGTTCATCAATGCCTTCGGTGAAGAAGTGATCATTGATAATGCAGAACGTGCAATAGCGGATGCCTGTCAGCACACCGGAGCCATTGTAACCGATTACACTGCAGGTCCGGTTTACTTCAGCGACGAAGGCAACGGTGCTCACCAATGGCTGATCGAATTTGATCAACCCCCCACTGATCTGTCGGCATTTTCAAGCGAACTCGATGCCTCCCTGAAACGCTACAACAGTGATTACGAAGCCAAGCGGCACAAAAGCATCGCACTTCGCGAGCCGGTGATAACCGTAATGCCAAAAGGACAATTCAATAAGTGGTTGAAACAAAAAAATAAGTTGGGTGGACAACATAAAGTACCGCGACTCAGCAACGATCGAAAGATCATAGAAGAGGTCCTCTCTTGTAAGTAATCAGTACATTTGCCAACCTACAACCTATAACCTACAACCTACAACTCTATATGAAATTACTCGACAACAAAATTGCCATCGTAACCGGAGCAGCTAGAGGCATCGGTGAAGCCATCGCTCTGAAACTGGCAGAACACGGAGCACACGTTGCATTTACTTATGTGAGCGAAAGCAGTGCAGAAAAAGCAGCAGCCCTGGTCAATAAAATAGAAGCGATGGGCGTAAAAGCAAAAGCCTACCGCAGCAATGCCGGTAAATATGAAGAGGCGGAAGCGTTTGTGAACGACGTAGTAAAAGAGTTTGGAACAGTGGATGTGTGCGTGAATAATGCAGGTATTTCAAAGGATAATTTATTGCTTCGACTCACTCCCGAACAATGGGATGAAGTCATGGAAGTCAACTTAAAAAGCGTGTATAACATGACCAAGCAGGTCATTCGTCCCATGATGAAAGCCAAAAAAGGCTCCATCATCAATATGAGTTCGATTGTAGGTGTGCGGGGCAATGCCGGTCAGACCAGTTATGCAGCAAGTAAGGCGGGTATCATTGGATTTACCAAATCCATAGCACAGGAATTGGGAAGTCGCAATGTTCGCTGTAACGCCATTGCACCCGGTTTCATTGAAACGGATATGACCCATTATCTTAAAGAAGGTGAAGCGGCCCAGAAATTTTTGGAGAAGATACCCATGGGCCGATTGGGCAGTGCCGAGGAGATTGGCAATACAACCCTTTTTCTGGCGTCTGATTTAAGCAGTTATATAACCGGACAGGTAATCAGCGCCTGCGGGGGACTGAATATTTAAATTTTTATTTAAGTTTATTGTTTAACTGCGCTTCCAATTCATCTGGAACGTAGATTTGTCGTGATGCTTAAAAAGATTACTGCATATTTTCTACTGGCCATCATATGTACACAGGTGCTGCCAATCAATCAGGTAGGCGCACAGCTTTTCAATAATATGATAACAGAAGAGCTTTGTGATACCATGGAAGGAGGTGAAGGAAGTCCCGACGCTAAAGACCTAAAGAGCAAAATAGAATGTCTTTATGACCGACACGAAAGTGTAATAGCCGTGCTAATCATGGAAAACTTGCAACTCACACGAGCAAAAGAAACGGTTCAGTCGCGTTTCGAAGACGCTCCTCCTACCCGGCCGCCGCTGGGCTAATTGCTCTTACGCTTTTCCACTTAGCAATATCGTATTCCAGTTCCTTTAGGAACCAATAATCGTCAATTACAATTATGAAGTCATCTCTCCAGTTTCATTCAAGTGATGTGCTCTCCGGAATGGTCGTTTTTCTGGTTGCTCTGCCTCTCTGCCTAGGTATAGCAGTCGCCAGCGGGGCTCCTCCTTTTGCAGGTATCATCACCGGCATCATCGGAGGAATTGTCGTTGGTTTTATGAGCAATTCCAATGTTAGCGTTACCGGTCCCGCCGCGGGACTCATCGCGATCGTCCTGGCTGCAATCACCCAACTTGGTTATGAAAGTTTTTTGGCTGCAGTAGTTGGCGCCGGTATTATTCAGCTCGTACTTGGATTGGCTAAAGCCGGAGGAATATCCAGTTATTTCCCAACGGCCGTTATTGAAGGTATGTTGGTGGCAATTGGAATCATCATCATCAAAAAAGAATTACCACACGCCATTGGATACGATACAGAGCACGAAGGTGATTTTTATTCGTATACCATAATTGATAAAGAGGATAGTGGGTTCTTCGGCGAGTTGATTCATTCATTCAATTTTGCGCACAACGGCGCCATCATCGTGACGCTGGTATCCATCGCCATTTTGAT
>JAFMES010000020.1 GCA_017856605.1 Chitinophagaceae bacterium | reverse complement strand
CGCTTCGTCTCATTTTTATTCGCAAAATTGGCCACCCTATCAACCCGGAGTATGCAATTGGTGCCGTGAGCGACACAAATGAATTATTACTCGAATACAAATCGATCGGCCAGGAAACACTGAATGAAATCAAATCACGCGAGCGGAAAAGAATCGATCAAATGATCCAGGCATTTGGAAATGAATTGAAATCCAATGAAGCGAGGAACAAGACAATTCTACTCGTAGATGATGGGATTGCAACAGGAACCTGCATTGAACTGGCCATTCACTGTTTGCGCGCAATGGAAGTAAAATCCATCTGGGTGACAGTACCCGTCAGTTCACTCCATGGGGCAAAGCGAATTAGAAGTCTTTCGGATAAGTTTTTTTGCCTGCATGAATCCGGTCAGTTTACCGGAATTGGAGCCTTTTATATTCATTTTGAACAATTAACCGATGCTCAGGTGAGGGAAATGCTCACCGAAATACGTAATTAACTAGTTTTACTTAATTTCATTACGTATATTCACGTAAATTATTTTGTATAAAATAGGTGAATATATATAATACATTGATATTTAATTAATTATATATGTCATTCAAGCGACTTTATAATATGACCGGAAACGATCCCGCACTGAACAGAAGGATCGCTTCGATCTTTTTAAGTGAGCTTGACGCATTTAGAAAAAAATTGGAAGTGTTTTCAACAGATGGCGATAGGGACACAATTCAACCGGTACTATTCAAATTGAGCCCAAGTTTTATCATTTTTGAAGAAGATCAATTAGTAAAACAACTGGAAGGATATATCAACTCTGTTGAAGAGAACATATCTGAAGCAGAAAGAATGAAGACCTACACATTGATACAAAAAGAACTGGAAGAATTTTCCCACACATTAAGCCAATTCTTATCAGCAAGCTGATGATACCACAACCCATTAGATGGGTACGTAAAGAATATACTTTTCTGAAAAGTAATTAATTGGAAACAGGTCATGAATTGGCGTTACATAAGGACGGAGACCCGATTCCGATATCTCCTGGTGCAAGTCGCCACCTTTTAGACAAATTAATCCATTTTTAAGTTCTTCATTATTCCTCTTGTTCCTCAACAAAGGCCTACTCCACTTCCATAATTCTTTCAAGGGAGCGACTGCTCTAGAAACCGCAAAATCAAATTTACGATCGTGTATTTCCTCAATACGCGCATGCTGAAAACTTAAATTATTAAGTCGCAACTCTTGTTTTACTGCTTCAACTACTTTTAGCTTTTTACCAATAGAGTCTACTAAAAGGAATTGAACTTCGGGGAAAAATATGGCCAGGGGTATGCCAGGAAATCCTCCGCCTGTTCCTATATCGACTACCTGCGTACCCGGCTCAAACGCATATTGTGCGGCTATTGAGAGGGAGTGCAGAACGTGACGCTCATAAAATGCATCAATATCTTTTCGGGAAATGACATTTATTTTCTGATTCCAGTCCGCATAAATCGGATATAGCTTTTCAAATTGATCCAACTGCAACGTTGTGAAGTCGGAAAAATAGGTCGATATTAACTCCACTGTGCTTTGGGGGTTTTCCATAAAGTTGAAACAAACATGATATAATAGAACATCATCCAAAGATCCCAAAGCGGAAAAAAGATAAACAGATCCCCCTCACCCAGCTTTTTCATTGAACGGTAATAAACCAGTGCTTGGACAAATAATTTAATTAAAAATACTCCCACAACGATGCGCCAGTCAAAGAAAAATAATGCAGCTATGAATAGTGGATAAAACAAACATTGAGAGATCATGTACCAGCCCAGCATCCAACGATGAGAAGGTTTATAAAATTTTCCTGTAGAATTATGCCGTTCTTTCTGTGCAAGCCAACTTGACCAACTGCGGGGTGGAGTTGAATAGGTAAATGCATCTTGATCAATAACAACCCGTGTATTCAAGCGATTCGCGCAAGAATTGACAAATAAATCATCATCCCCGCCTGGTAAATGATGATGAGCAGCAAACCCTTTCTGGCGGAAAAATAATTCGCGCCGATATGAAAGATTACGGCCCACCCCCATGTAGGGCTTACCGCCTAAAGCAAATGATAAATATTGAAGCGCAGTATGAAAAGCGTCAAAACGGACAAATTTATTTAAAAGACCTTTTGACTTCTTATATGCGCCATAGCCCAAAACGATCTCTACTCCAGCGTCATATGCTTCTTGCATTTTTCTGATCCAATGTTCGGAGGCAGGAATGCAATCGGCATCCGTCATTAATAATATTTCATGTTTTGCCGATTTTATTCCAACCGATAAGGGAAATTTCTTTCCAGGTATGTGCATAGCCTCCTGCTTCAACTCCACAACGTGCAATTGCCTATATGTCCTATATAATCCTTCCAATAAGAATTTTGTATCATCCTGCGAGTTATCATTAACAACAACAATTTCATGGGTACTCCGATAGGATTGCGCAAGAACCCCAGGTAGGTTTTTTTCAATTTCATCGGCCTCATCCCTGGCACAAATGATCACGCTGACTGGCTGCTCGGCCATATACGCCTTATCGGGAGGACGAAAAAATGCCAAACGCCGAAAATAGCGGAGATAATAATAGATCTGGAGGAGTGCCACAAAAACAAATGCCACGAAAGGCAGCCACAACAGCATGTTCATGGCTCCGAAGATACAATATCTTTGCAGCATGAATTACCAGGAGTGCATTGATTACCTCTATGAAAAACTTCCGATGTTTAGCAGGACAGGGGATGCTGCCCTGAAATTGAATTTGGACAATACGTGGTCGCTTTGCCGCTTTCTCCATATGCCCCAGGAACGGTTCCCAACCGTTCATATCGCAGGGACTAACGGAAAGGGGTCCGTAAGTCATTTGTTGGCCTCGATTTTCCAAGAGGCAGGATACAAAACAGGATTGTACACCTCTCCCCACTTAAAAGATTTTAGGGAAAGAATAAAAATTGATGGCAAACTTATTGCTCCCGAACAAGTCGTCGAAACGGTAAAACTACTGCAACCGCTCATCAATGAAATTGAACCCTCCTTTTTTGAGGTAACCGTAGCAATGGCTTTCCATCATTTTGCAAAGGAAGAAGTGGATATTGCAATAATTGAAACGGGATTGGGCGGTCGACTTGACAGTACCAATGTTATCCACCCCCTACTCTCGATAATTACCAACATTGGACTGGATCATGTCAACATTTTAGGTACTACACATGAAAGCATTGCAAAAGAAAAAGCAGGAATCATCAAACCGAATGTGCCAGTAATCATTGGCAGCACCCAAGAGAAAACAAAAGATGTTTTCTTAGAAACTGCAAAAAGAAATGAATCCGAAATCACATTTGCAGATTTTATCTGTGAATCCAAAATAACCAATCAGCAGCCCGACTCATTAACTCTGGAAATAAAAGAGACTCATACTGAAACTGTTCATCTATTTGAAACCCCTCTGAGCGGAGTGTATCAACAAGAAAATATTCGGACAGTTTTTCTCGCTTGCAAAAAATTGAAGGAATTGGGCTGGAACATCAATGACCAGTCCCTGCAAAGAGGAATAAAACAGGTGATAACGAATACAGGCTTCCACGGGAGATGGGAAGTGATTCAGAAAAAGCCGGTTGTCGTACTGGACGTTGCTCACAACAAAGAGGGAATGGGACAAGTATTGGAGCAGATTGCTCGATTTTCGTTTAAAAGAATATTCATGGTAGTGGGACTTTCTAGCGATAAAGATGTAGAAGGTATTTTAAATCTATTACCCACGCATTTTATCTATGGTTTCACGCAAGCCAATTTACCAAGAGCACTTCCAAAAGAACACTTAGCACAAAAAGCTCATGCACGGGGTCTGAACGGAATTGTATTTGAAGATGTGAACGAAGGACTCCAACATTTTAGAAAAATTGCACATGCTGATGACCTCATTGTGGTTTGCGGAAGTATTTTCGTTGTAGGAGAAGTCGAACGATAAAATTATCAATACGTCAATTCCCCTAAATGTGCCAAGGCATAAAAAAGAGCCGTTGTGTGCATGCTTTGCACAATTGCATTTTTTCGCAAAAGCAATTTAACCTCATCCAACTCCATTAGCGCTATTTCAATTTGTTCATTAGGATCAAGTTGTTGATTGCCAGACTTGACTCCCCCCTGTGCAAGAAAAAAATGCATCCAGTTGTTATTGGTAGACGGATTGGCAGAGGTTTTACCTAAATAGGTATACGAATCAAACGTGTAACCGGTCTCTTCCTTTAGTTCCCTGGAAATAGCCGATTCTAAATCACGATCATCAGGATCAACACATCCTCCGGGGATTTCGATCATTGTCAGGCCAGCAGCATGCCGGTATTGACGCTCCATGATGAATTTTCCCTCTCGGGTAATAGCGACTGCCGTTACCCATTCTGGAAACTCATAGACATAATATGGATCGACGATTGAGCCATCTGGACGTTCACAACGATCCTTTCTCACTGTAAACCATAAGTCCTTGAAAAGGTATTCAGAATGAAGTTGCTTCCAATTCATAATCAGTTTTTGGTTGCACGAATCAAGGCTCGGCGCAAATAAGGGGACCGAATTGCTTTGTCGTAATGAAAAATCATAAATCCCTTTGATGGACGCACTTGATAATGCAATTGAGTCAACAACGCTGTAAATTCCTGTTCATCTCCATGCTTATGATAAGTGCATAAGGCAATTTGGAGGTTCTGAGAAGTTGCAAGTGTATGTTGAAAACCTTTTAACAAGCGTTGTTCACCTCCATCCACATCGATCTTGAGAAAATTAATTTCTTTATCCTTGAAATATTCATCTCCTGTACAATGTATTCCTTCATTCACATCCGATACCATTCGCTGGATGATTTCTACTTTATGCATCCATGGCGCAAAGGTGTGCCGGAGTGCTTCAACCCAACGGGGATCACATTCAAATAAATATATTTTTTTTACTTTCTCTACAACAGAGAGGGAGAAATTACCTTCAGCGGCACCAAAATCAGCAAGAACGGTATCGCCATTCACTTGAAAATCGGAATCCAGGTAACGGTGAGGACTAGCAACATCTTGCTCCATACATAGATCACGATACGACCTTTGTATACGATCCACACTCCAATTTTTTCTAAAATAGAGCCGTTTATTCTCATGCATTACATAGCGAAACCCAATTTCATTGTCGTAATAAACTGCTATATTTTCTTTTTTATATGCGTCGATAAATGGGTAGGGAAATGTTTCAATGCCTCGATGATTTATAAAAGAGATAACCTCTTTCCACTCAGGATTAGTGTTTAATTCAGGATGCGCTGACCAATGCGCTTGAATTCCTTGAAGGATCTGCTTGTGCAGTATGGCTCTTCGGATCGGCTTTGGAACGAGAATTCGGTATAATTGGGATGAAAATGACATGCGATGGATGAACAATCACCGCAAATGTATTGAATGGATGTCAAACCTTGATGACGGTCTTTACTTGCTGCACAATTTCATTCTGAAGACGAATATAATATACTCCTGCAGGAAGATGCTGTCCACTGTATTGGGTTTCAAATGTGCCCGGGTCCATTACTTGATCAATCAAGATCTTAACAAGGCGACCTGAACCATCCAACACCTGAATAAGAGTGTGGCCACCTGCTGTCTTGAACTGTATTTTCAGTGTATTATAAAAAGGATTGGGATAGGGCACTACCAGTTGATCTGGTTCGCCGACTGGAGTTAAAACAGAGCATGTTCCTGTCTTTGTTAACGGTAGATTCTGGAATTGCTTGAGCATGACGCTGTTCAACATACCCGCATCCACACAAAGCCAATTGGAAAGTATGCTTGCATAAACACTTCTGAAATCGTACTGATAGGGCACGTTATCAGAGACTGTAGCATTTAGAGGGATATCCGGGTTGTTTCCTGAAACTCCCGATTGAACCATCTCTCCAAAAACAAACAATGGTGCAGCAGCTCCGTGATCGGTCCCATTGGAAGCATTACTCTTGATGCGACGTCCAAATTCAGAATAGGTCATTCCCACAACGCGTTTATCGATGCTCAGGAATCGCAAATCATCTTGAAAAGCTTTAATGGCATTGCTGACGTTGCCAAGCAAACGAGCATGATTACCCCCCGATGTATCACCTGTATTGACCTGATTGGCATGGGTATCAAAACCTCCATAACTAACCAGATATATTTTTGTTTTTAGTCCCCCCTTAATCAATCGAGCTACAATCTTTAATTGATCAGCTAATGTATTCCCAGTTGGATACGGCATCTGAGAAGTGACTTTTGCATTAGCTGTTTTGATTACATCACCATAGCGTTGTGTTTGTCGATAGGTTTCCCGAATAAAGGTTAACTCTTTTCCGGCATAACTATTAGGAGCGGGGTCAGATTGGTTGTTGACAAAACTATAGAAGGAACTGGGGTTGGAAATACTCATGCCCATGGGTTGAGCAGGCCCTTGTAAGGTAAGGGATGTAACCGACCCTATTTGTATTGCCAAAGGATCCGGCATCGCATTGTTTGGATAATTACTGGGAAAACCAGGATAGAGTTCATCAAGAAAACGACCCAGCCATCCTGTATTGAGTACCTGATTACTTTCAGAGGCACTCATCCAAATATCGGTGGCCCTGAAATGCGAAAAGTTAGGCCGCGGATATCCAACAGACTGAACAATATGCATCTTCCCTTCATTGAAAAGCTGTTGCATTCCGGTCATAGCAGGATGAAGTCCAACCTGTGCGTACCGATCCAACCGCAATGCCTTTTCCTGAGCGATAAATACATTCTTTCGCGCATTGTAATATTGACCGAATTTATCAAGTGGTATTACAGTATTAAGACCGTCATTGCCTCCATTGAGTTGTATGATAACCAATACGCGATCGTTATCGCCTGCAGGCAGGAGGTAGTTATCCAACAACTGGTGTCCAGATGCATAAGCACGAAAACCTACGCCGGATACAAATGAAGGAACCATCAGTCCGGCTGGTATGTAATTACTTATGAATCTTCTTCTATCCATTGTCAGGTTTACATTAATTGAAATTCGGGAAGGTTCATCAAATATTTTATCAAGGATGTGATGGCAGTAGTTACGTGTTTGGTATTGGCTGCGTTGCTTGGTGCAGTGATGTAAGTTTCCCATGCATTGGTCCAGTAATAGTCTTCTGACTGGCCTGCAAGGAGGATGTCTCGTTTGAGCTGCGCTTTATGAGCAGGTGTGATTCCTAGTCCCAAGAAATGCTTAACCAGATCATCGATGAGTAAGTTGGGTTCTTCCGGTCGACTAAATTTTCGAACAAGGCTAACTCCATTGACTGATACCTTAAATCCATTCATTGTATACCCGGTGGTAGCAAGGATATCCAAGTACTGAATTCGTTTGGGCAAGGTGTCGGTATTGACCCAGTAGCCATAATATCCAGGTTCTTGGTAATAAGCCTTCCAGCCACTCACATCCGGCGGATCTGCAATATTTTGCTGCATATTGGTTAAATAGGAAACCAGTTGATTCCACAAAGGATAATTCACTGCATAGGAATCGGCTGGCGCAAATTTTACATCACTTTCCCTTAGCATACCAATAAGCATATCGACTGGACTCTTAATTTGTGCCCCCATGAATGTTGACTCATAAAAGTGGGCACTGGAAAAAAGCGCACGCAAAACAGGTTTAACTTCAAAATTATTGTCGCGCATAATTTTTGCTAAAGGTGCAATAACAGATGCCTCTACTTCTGAAGGAATATCATAATACAAAAACCAGCGATACAATTTTCTGCAAAGAAATAGGGCTGCTTCATCAACCGAGAATAACATGGTAATCAGATCGTCAAGCTCTTGGTCGCCTGCAGTAGCTCCGGTGCGACCAGCAATTACTCTGTTGCCATAAAATGTTGAGAATTCCTTATTGGCAGTATCGTGACGGGTAGCATCAAAATACGACTCAATCTTTGTTGCATTATTTCTCCAGCCAGTAAGAATTCGCGCAGCAGCTTTGACATCGGCTTCAGTAAAGCCTGAACCGGGACCTTTTCCAACTACAAACAACTCCTGAATCTCTCTAGAATAATTTTCATCTGGAGCAGTTCGATTATTATTTTGTCCATTCAAGTAGACCAACATGGCTGGATCTATAGTTACGGCACGTGTCAACGTTTTAATATTTCCAAGAGCATGCGTCCTGAGCAGCTGATGGTGCTTGTAAACATATTGAGCATTTCCAACGTCAGCTGATTCTGTAGCAAAATGATTGTGCCAGAACAGCGTCATTTTCTCACGCAATGTAGGATCTTGAAATAACATAGTCCCTACCCACCATTTCTTAAAAGATGCTCTCCTCAATGAAGCAACGGTTCCATCGTTATTTGGATCATTGACCCAAGTTTGTCCCATTGCGATCAGTGTATCGGGCGAAGCAGCTGCAGAAGAATTGTATTCTTTTACCGGAGGATTGGGCTGAGGCAAGGTATCGTCCAATAATTTTTCTACACAGGCAGCAAGACCCAGCGATGCAAATGCATCGACCTGTTCTTTGGTTGCTCCAAAAACAGTTCGCTTGAGCAAATGCCGTGCATTTGCCTCATTCCACTGACCTTGATATGGAGTAAGTCCCGCTATCATTCAACTTTGAGTTGAGGCGAACAATCAATTATTCCAAACTACACTAATATTCCCTTCAGCTTCTACAGCCAAAATCGAAGCTGCAGCATTGCTGATTCGAAGGGCAAGGCCCTCACTTTCCTTTCCCTGTGGTACAGCGCCCAACACTTTAGCATAGATCACCTTATCGGTTTTATTGGAGGCCAACTTAACTACTGTACCGGGTAATACCCCATTCATTAACACATAATATTTTCCATCTTGCCAACCACTTGAACTTTTGAAAATTCCATAGGCTGGATTTTCCATACGTTGTTCTTTGCCCTGAGCAGCCTGCTGATCAAATGCACTTAAGAAATATCCTGAAGCAGACCGATGCGAGTACTGCGTCCGTATATCATTGCTGTTACTGGCTTGCGGAATAATGGATGCCCCTACGGAAGTCGGCTGTGAGACTGCAACAGGCGACTGCGGTTGTGTTACAGAATTCGTTTGTGGTGCAGTGGTCGGAAGTGCAGTAGATGCGGATGAAGTAAGATGACCAATGATGAGCGAAGAACCAACTTTTAGGTTATCTGAATTCAACTGATTTATTTTCCGTAACTGTGCAATATCAACACCATAATCAGTTGCAATTTTAATGAGTCCTTCCTTTTGCTTCACTTTATAAACTACTGGCACCCCAACACTTCCCAGGGAAGTGAAGTTGGAGGCGGTCAAGGGAATATTTAACAGCTGGGAGATACCCAGACCCTTATCCATGGAAAGTTCATTAAATGAAGCAATTTCTTTGGGACTAATAAAGTACAGTCTACCAACACTGTACCAATTTTCTTTGGGAGCAACCTTATGTTGTACATAAAGTCCTTTTACTCCTTTTTGGATTTCCAAAGGGGAGGTTTGGGCGATACCAAACAAACAGAATAACAAAAAGAATGCAACCAATACCTTTCTCATAGGCTTATTCTTGGATACAAAATAACCTATAAATGATAAAAAACACAAATGAGAAGTGAATCTAATCGACAGGGTACGGGAATTTTAACATAATTAATTGCGCATCAATATCCTCCATGTCATGGGATAATGGTTTTTCAGACGCCCATTCGCAAACTTTACCCACCCCAAAGCAAGACCAGAAAAGGTGATGCATACCCAACCATCCAACTCGGTTTCTAATTCAATGGGATCCTTTCGGAGATAACGAACGGCAGTAGCACGATCAACTTCAATGCGACTGACCTCATCGCTCAAGTGAACACAAAGCGCTAACTCATGATCCGGAATAAAATCACCCCTCTTATAGCTTCCTAATCGGGTACCAGATCGTTTAATTCTCAATGCCTGACGGAATAATTCAATATGGGGTAAAGTATCAAGATGTTGCAAGAAAAGACTCCCCTCCCACTCCAAGACGACAGTTGAAGCATCTTCAGTTATCCAAGGAATTAAATCAGGCAACTTTTTAATGGATGATGTGCCCCTAAGCACCATTTCTGAGGATTCACTTGATGCAGTGCGACGAAATGCCGCACAAAAGAACCCTTCCCCTTTAACCAGATGAGGAAAGAACCGATAGCCTACTGCATGGTGCACCGGACTGGATTCTTCCATGATTCTCCAATCTGGATTGGTCTTCAACTCCACAGATTGAAATTGACCAGAAGAAAGAATAAAATCGATATTCTCTTCGTTCTCGCATGGCGAATAAGAGCAGGTAGAATAGATTAGAAACCCGTCCTCCTTTACCGCTTTCATAGCACTGGCCAATATTCGTTTTTGTCGCGCAGAGCAGAATTCAGGTAACTCAGGACTCCATTCATTCATTGCTTTTGGGTCTTTTCTAAAGAGACCACTCCCACTGCAAGGTGCATCTACCAGAATCAAATCAAAATAGCCCCCAAACTGCTCAAATGACTTAGGATCATTATTGCATACCAGCAGCTTTTCCATGCCCCACTTTACCGCATTCTCAACCAATGCAGGAACACGGGATTGAATGATTTCATTGGCAAGAACAAAGCGGATCTGAGGCAAAGTGGATAAGAGCGTTGATTTGCCTCCAGGCGCAGCACACATATCCAGCACTGCAGCATTCTCAACGTTTTCTAATAATTGGCTAGCCACATGATGAATGAACATACTGGATGCTTCCTGCACATAATAAGCTCCTGCGTGATACAATGGGTCAAGCGTGAAGGAAGGTCGAGCGGACAAATAACGTCCATCTGGACACCAAGGAACATGATCGACAATGAGTTCGTTAATTTCTATATTTTGTCGAACTGCATCCGACTTGAATGGATGAAATCGAATACTTACCGGAGGAGGTTCATGGTGTACACCAATGAATGCATCACGATCCATGCCGCTGCAAGAATGCAAGGAATCCAGTAATGCCTCTGGAAGATTCATTGATTAAAATATGCAGTAAGATATCAACACGATCTAGATGCTTCTGATCTCAGCCAATAAATCTTGGAGTGCTTTCTTTGCATCTCCAAACAACATCGATGTTTTTGGTTGAAAGAAAAGCTGGTTTTCAATTCCTGCGTAGCCCGGCTTCATGCTTCGCTTATTCACAATTACGTGCTTAGCATCTTCCACCTCAAGGATAGGCATCCCATAAATGGGTGATGCAGGATCGGATTTTGCTGCAGGATTAACCACATCATTTGCACCTAAAATGAGTACAACATCTGTATTCTTGAACTCCTCATTGGCCTGTTCCATTTCCAGTAATTTATCATAGCTCACGTCTGCTTCAGCTAGCAATACATTCATATGGCCAGGCATTCTTCCTGCAACAGGATGAATAGCATATTTCACCTCCACACCTTTGGCTTCAAGTGTTTTTTCCAACTCGTGACATACGTGCTGAGCTTGAGCAACTGCGAGTCCATATCCTGGAACAATCATCACTTTATTTGCATAGCTCATTACCACGGCTGCGTCACTCATAGAAACTTCCTTATACGTTCCACCTTGTGCACCGGATGAACTCGGAGTTGCACCGGCACCAAATGATCCAATCAACACATTCTTGAGCGAGCGGTTCATGGCGTTACACATCAGAATTGTCAGCAAAGTTCCTGCTGCACCCACTAGAATACCCCCTGTGAGCATCACCTTGTTTTCATAAAGAAAACCGCCACATGCTGCTGCAACACCTGTAAAGGAGTTCAATAAGGATATTACGACAGGCATGTCTGCACCGCCAATAGGAAGTACAAAAAATATTCCATAGAGAATAGACAATGCAACCACTCCATAAAACAGGAGTGACATATTTTCCGGCATGGCTATTACCAGATAAGAAGCAATTCCAAGTATAAAAAATAGCAAGGCCAGGTTAAATATATGTTGCCCACCGAAAGCAAAATCCTTGATTTTCCCATTCAGCTTCCCCCAAGCTATTATGCTTCCTGCAAATGATACGGCACCAATGATGAGTCCCAATAAAATGATCAATAATGTAGCAGGATCTTTTTCTTCCAAATGACCAAATTCAATAACAGAAATCAAGGCAGCACATGCTCCACCCATTCCATTGAATAAGCTGACCATTTCAGGCATTGCTGTCATTTGCACACGCTTTGCCATCAATGTTCCAGCTACGCTTCCAATGGCCAATGCAGCAAATATCCAGGTATAATTTCCAAGTGGATTTCCCGACTCATCTTTATAAAGAAATATGGTAGCAAGAATTGCAATAGTCATTCCAGCAGCAGCTACAAGATTTCCTTTCCGGGCACTTGCCGGATTAGAAAGCATTTTGAGTCCCACGATGAATGTTACGGAACCAATCAGATAAGCGACAACGAGCAGATTCATTTCCATGCGATCCCTTTTGGGTGATTATTTTTTCTTTTTGAACATTTCCAACATCCTGTCGGTCACAACAAATCCACCCACAACGTTCAATGTTCCCAGAAAAACAGCTAGAAAACCAAGAACAAGAGCAGGAACATTGCTCTCTTCAGCTTGACCCATCACAATGATGGCACCAATAATAACAACCCCGTGAATGGCATTGGCACCACTCATCAAAGGAGTATGCAGTACACTGGGCACCCGTCCAATTACTTCAATTCCAACAAAGATCATCAAGATGACGATATAGAACATCTCTTGATGAGCGGCTATCCAATTGAGTACTTCCATCGTGCTGATAATTTAATATTATGCTTTTGCTCTTGAACCAATGACCAGCTCGTCCTGAGAATCAGTGATAAGATTCCCTTCTTTACTGGTGATGAGTTGCAAGAAATTCAAAATATTTTTTCCATACAACTTGCTGGCATCAGAAGGTAAAGTAGCAGGAAGATTACTGTCGCCTACAATCTTTACTCCAAATACCTCCACTACTTCACGATCTTTTGTAAATGGTGTATTGCCTCCAGTTGATGCGGCTAGGTCAACAATCACACTTCCCTTCCTCATGGACTTCAGCATCTCTTCAGTGACCAGAATGGGAGCTTTTTTCCCGGGGATTTGTGCTGTGGTGATCACGATATCTGACTTTGCAATGCTCTCAGCTATCTTTAACTGCTGGTTCCGTTTATATTCCTCTGACTGCTCCACTGCATATCCTCCGGCAGAAGAAGCATCAGCCGCACCGGGTATTTCTATGAATTTTGCACCTAGACTTTGTACCTCTTCTTTCACCGCTGGACGGGTATCAAATACCTCCACAACCGATCCTAAACGTTTTGCAGTTGCTATCGCTTGAAGTCCCGCAACCCCTGCTCCTAAGATCAGAACTTTAGCAGGTGCTATACTTCCTGCTGCAGTCATGAACATGGGGAAATAGCGACCATAGTGATTGGCAGCAACCAACACTGCTTTGTACCCGGCAATATTGGCTTGACTGGAAAGAATATCCATGCTCTGAGCACGCGTAGTTCTTGGAAGAAGGTCCATGCTGTAGACTACTGCGCCTTGATTACACCAAGATTGGATGCGTTCTGTTTGAAATCGCGCTTGATACATTCCAATCAACACCATGTCTTTTCGCAATGGAATATTCGGCGCATGAATCGATAGCACCACATCCGCTTGTTGTGCAATTTCTTCTGCAGTTTTGATTTGAGCTCCAACAGACACATACGCATCATCGGAGCAATACGCAGTTTCACCTGCGCCTTTTTCAATCCAAACTGTTATATTCTTCTTAGTAAGTTGAGCAGCACCTTCCGCAATCAGGGATACCCTGGTTTCTGGAGATTGTTCTTTTAAAACACCAACGACCATGTGTTTCTATTGAGGCCACAAATCTAATCAAATTCCCTATGCAAACGGTCGCAGAACGTTAGAAACGAATAGCAAAACCCTGCTTTTCCTTGAAATCTTTTCTAAAAAAAACAATGCCTATGAAAAAAAGATCGATGAAACAGCTTGTCCTTTCATTTTTCTTCAAATCTCCCCATGCATCTTCCATTTCCTGACTCCAATGAATATCATCTACCACTACAATATCTTCATCCTTTATATAGGGTAGCAGGGAATTGAAATAATGAACTGTTGGAGCGTAGCGGTGATTGCCATCAATAAAAATAAGTTTTCGACCGTTCATGGTCGACACCACTGATTCCAAATGATCACTGAAATCTCCAGTTAGAATACGGACATGCTCATAGCCCTCTTTACGCATCCGCTGCCTCGTAAAATCAGCCATCCCGGGAGCACCTTCTATACTCCATACGCCAAACCGAGGTTGTGCTTCTGCCAGATACCGAGTGGTTATTCCTAATGAGGTTCCCAGCTCTAGAACAGAATCAATTTGATAGAGATGAATCATGCGATGGAGAAGGTGTGCCAGTCGAGGTGACTTCAAAGCAGAGCGGGCTATCGCAGATACCGTTCGATTCGATGAAGACGAAGTTCTTGACCCCGCTCCACGATCCTCCATTTCGATGGATGTGTGATGATCGTTTAAATAAGCATTACGGATTGTTTCGATACGCTGCAATGAGGATTCCAGCGCCACTGGCTTCAAAAGCTTTTGTGCAAAATCAAAAACGAATGGGGAATGAATGCCATGACCTTTTTTGCTGGAAGCAGTGAGCCAGTGAAGCACATATTTGTAAGTCAGGGTGAAAGTAGAATACATGGAAGTCTCCCTATTTATTTTCGCTTCCAAGTCTCCAATGTAAATGCAATTGCATGTCGTTCATCAACAGGCATCGATTTTGAAGAGATGCGGTCAAATACCGCTGAATCAATCGGCGGAAAAAATGTATCCGCTTGAGGAAAGACCGCATGAACCCGGGTCATATAGATGCAGTCGACTCTTCTCATAGCTTCTTTGTAAATCTGACCACCCCCGATAATAAACACTTCTTTGCAGTCGGTCTGCTCTGCCCGATTAATTGCTTCCTCCAGATTCTTCACCATTACCAGATTTTCCTTCTCTCCATCAAATTGCAGTGTAGATGAAATGACGATGTTGATCCTTCCAGGAAGCGGCTTGGACCCCATTGATTCAAAGGTCTTGCGACCCATCACTACCGGCATCCCCCATGTGAGGTTCTTGAAAAATCGCATGTCGTTGGGCAACTTCCACATGAGGTCATTTTTAGCCCCAATGGAATTGTCTTCGCCAGCAGCTACAACAACAGAAATGATCATACGCGAAACTAAAGAAATTAAACGGCAACAGGGGCCTTGATGGCAGGATGACACTGATATCCTTCCAAAACAAAATCTTCAAACTTGAACGAAAAAATATCCTTTACCTCCGGATTGATGCGCATTTTCGGAAGTGGAAAGGGCGAACGCGTAAGCTGCAAGCGTGCTTGCTCAAAATGATTGTTGTACAGATGCACATCGCCAAACGTATGAACAAAATCACCCAGTTCAAGATCGCAAACCTGGGCAACCATCATGGTGAACAGCGCATAGGAAGCTATATTGAACGGAACGCCCAGAAAAACATCTGCTGAACGCTGGTACAACTGACAGGAAAGCTTTTTATTGGCCACATAAAACTGAAAAAGCGTATGACAGGGCATCAACGCCATCTTGGGTAAATCTGCAACATTCCATGCACTCACAATGAGCCTTCGGCTATCGGGATTGGATTTGATTTGTGAAATAAGATCACTGACTTGATCAAATGAATTTCCATCGGCGCCCGACCAGGACCTCCATTGTTTTCCGTATACCGGTCCCAATTCCCCATCCTCATTTGCCCACTCATCCCAAATGCTTACGCCATTTTCTTTCAAATAGGCAATATTGGTAGAACCTTTCAGAAACCACAGCAACTCATGTATGATGCTTTTCAAATGCAGCTTTTTGGTAGTCACCATCGGAAATCCTTCTGCAAGATCAAATCGCATTTGATGTCCAAAAACACTGCGCGTTCCAGTTCCGGTCCTATCACTTTTGTCCGTGCCGTTTTCTAAAATATGTCGAACTAAATCTAAATATGCCTGCATGATTTTATTTAATCAATTCATAGATGATGGTTCCAACATTGCCACTTGGAGCCTGAATCTTTAACATGGCTGTTACTGTTCCCGCAATATCACTCATGTATACTCTTCGGTGACTAATGCCCTGCTTCACTCCCCACCCCATCCAAAGCAAGGGTATATGGGAATCGTAAGGGTACATTGATCCGTGGGTTGTTCCTGCTGGATTGCTGCTGTATATATAACCGGGCCGGTGAACCACTTGAACATCTCCGGCAAGTTCCCGGTTGTAGCCCTTTTGAAACATTTCCCGATACTCAGCTGGTAAATTAACGTGGGCGATCGCGGCATTATCAAATGCAAACAACACATCCGGATCTTCATTGATGCGATCAATGTAAAACCGTTTGACCGCTTCATAATCTGCTTTCATTGAATCCAAATAATGCCTATCAAGATACACTTGGTGATTAGCAGTTGCCTCCACCAAACGACTTAATCCAAATTTTTTCATGGTAGCCTGTTCGGCGTTTTTATTGGAACGCATTGCTTTCGCTGGTAAGTTATGCGATTGCATATAAGCAGGTACATGCGCAACGCCATGATCGGCGGTCAAAAAGAAGAGGTACTGCCCTTTTCCAACTTTTTTGTCGAGGTAAGTGAAAAAATTAGCCAGTTCCCGATCAAGTTTTATGTATACATCTTCGATTTCAACAGAATTGGGACCAACCGAGTGTCCAATATAGTCTGGTGTTGACAAGCTAATCGCAAGAAGATCCGGAATACTATCTATGCCTAATTGCTCACCCTCTATTGCCGCAATAGAAAAGGCCATGGTGAGGGTATTTCCCCATGGTGTATTTGCAATGGCGGCATAACTCTTCCCCTTATTGGAAGAAAAATTACGGGGAAATGGATTTTTTGCATAACTGGGGTTACGCTGATCGCTCTGCACGTAAGACTCAAAAGGATAGGAAAGACTCCACGGTAGGTCGTACAGTGAATCAACTACTTTTCGAGAATTAAAAGAAGCCGCCCAATTAGGGAGGTTATTCATGTACCAGGTGCTGGTAATAAAATTTCCAGATGTAGACTCGTACCAATATGCATTTCCGGACCTGCCTGCAGGAAGAATACTGCCACGATCTTTTAGTGCAACGCCAACAATTTTCGATCTGAAATTGGTCGCTAGATTCAACTCATCGGCGATAGAAGTGGATTGAAGATTACGGGGAGACATTGGACCAAAATTGCCCTTGCCCCCTACCACCTGGACAGAATCGTCTTCCACACAATAAACTGAACGTTTTAGTCGCCTGTCGTACCACTCATTTCCCATGATGCCATTCAATGCAGGAACTGAACCAGTATACACACAGGCGTGTCCAACGGCTGTGACTGTCTGGGCATAGGGAATATGGGCATCTTCATTGGTGAACCCCTCTCTAAGTATGCGCTTAAATCCCCCTTCCCCATACCGATGCTGATAGCGATAGATAAAGTCCCATCGCATCTGATCGACCATCATGCCGACTATCAATTTGGGCGATTTAGTCGCCTTTTGGTTAGTCTGCCCAATAGCTGATAAAAAACCAATAATCATTATAACAAGCAAAAATCCTCGGTTCATAGCTAGCAGTTTGGATCTGCAAATTTAGTGGTAACCAATGGTTTCAGCATGGTAATTTATGAACAGTGATGTGGGTCAAATTGGCAAAAAAATTATCTTTGCAGCAGAAACCCACAACCCCATTTACAATGGCTGATATTTTCGAAAGGCTCATCAAAAATTATGGTCCCATTGGCCAGCACCGTGAGCGCGCACATGGATACTTTGCTTTCCCAAAACTGGAAGGTGAAATTGGAAGCAGGATGATGTTTCGCGGAAAAGAAAAGATTGTTTGGAGCTTAAATAATTACTTGGGACTAGCAAACCACCCGGAGGTAAGAAAAGCGGATGCGGATGCAACCCGTGACTTCGGATTGGCCTATCCCATGGGAGCACGAATGATGAGTGGTAACTCGAACTACCATGAGCAATTGGAAAGGGAACTTGCGGAGTTCGAAGGCAAAGAGGATGCTATCCTACTCAATTTTGGATACCAAGGAATCATGAGCCTGATCGATGCATTGTGCAGCAGGCACGATATCATTGTATACGATGCAGAAAGTCATGCTTGCATCATTGATGGCTTGCGGTTGCATCAGGGACATCGCTTCGTTTTCAAACACAATG
>JAFMES010000172.1 GCA_017856605.1 Chitinophagaceae bacterium | reverse complement strand
CGTAGCAGTTATTAAATCTTAACTGAACATTTTTAGAAAACTTTCAATACTGTAAATTGGCAAACTAGGAAATGCCTGCCTTTGTAATTTTTTATCATCAGAAATAAAGAAATCAACTTTGTGGTACAATGCCGTATAGTATTGAATGGCATCTTCAGGATCAATATCAACCACCTTCACATCATTTAACAAAGTGAGTAGAATTTCCTTTGACAAATCGATGCTATATGCTTTAGTCAGCCAATACCCCATAATTTGAATCAGGAGGGAGAAATCAAAGCAATTAAGTTCCCGGAGATGACTAAATCCATTAACCTTTTACAAAATTTCACAATACTAATATAGGCATATTTTTAATTCATACGCATAATATCCAAACTCAATACTTAATAAAACAATCTAATTAATTTCCCCAGCCATAATTTTACAAGTTGTAAATTCATTTTATAGAAATACAAACAATGCAAAAATACATTTGGCCTCTACTAGCTCTAACCCTATTTTCTTGTAAAAAAAATACTGAAGTTCTTGATGTCACTACTGAGAAATTCAACAATCCTTTGTCGAGCGGTATTGATAGTGCAGTTCATGCAGCATACCTAAAGCATAAAGATTCAGTAAATACTATTGGCATGAGTATTGGTTTATATAAAAATGGAAAAATTTATAATTATGGGTACGGAGAAACTGTCAAGGGAAACAAAACACCACCAAATGAAAAAACTTTTTTTGAAATTGGCTCAATAACAAAGACCTATACAGCCATTGCCACCCATTTGATGTTGCTTGAAAAAAAACAAACTATAAATCAAACAATTCGAGAATTACTCCCTGATTCAATTCCCGTTTTACAAAAAGAGGGAGTAGAAGTAACCTTTAAACATTTACTTAATCATACATCTGGAATACCATATTTCCCAGGAAATTTTGACATTTTTAATACTGCGGAAGAATTAGCAGAATCTATTAAAATCTATGACAAGAACAAGTTATTTAGTTATCTAAAACAAAATCCGGTATCATTTAAACCCGGAGAGTTCTTTGAATATTCAAATACAACCTATGGATTAATGGGCGTACTACTAGAAGAACATTATAAGAAAAGTTATTCAAAAATATTGCAAGAAAAAATCTTTAACCCTCTAAGTTTATCAGAAACTAAAACATTAATTGAACAAACCGACTTAACCAGATGGAGCAAAGGATATGAAGATGGAGAACCAGTGTCTTACTTAAATGATTGGAGTGTCTTAGCAGGCTCAGGTGTATTAAAATCAACCCTACATGATGTTTTAAAATATGGTATTGCAAACTTAATGCCTCCGACTGGCCTTTTAGGAGAAGCAATAAAACAGTCTCATCAGGTTAGCTATTTACCATTTAGTGATGCAGGAAGATTTAAAATTAACGGTAGACTGGGATGGTTTCAATATATTAATAATGAAGTGCCAAATAGTAGATTTATTTTTCACAATGGGTCAACAGGCGGGTTCAATTCTGAATTGTTTATCAGCACTGAAACCAACACTGTTTTGGTGATATTATTTAATACCAGATATACTGGTTCAGATAGACAAGGCTTTATAAGAGATTTGCATAAAATAATGTTACAATAAAGATTATTTTTTCCAGAACTACTTCAGGTATTCATCTACTAAGAGTTCCATCGTCACGTATAATGGAACTAAATTATTATTGATAAATGAATTTTTATTGTCCGTCAAATCCCAAAATGGCAAATAACCTAAAATAGATACGTCAGTCGACTTATTATAAATAACGAAACACAGATTACCAGCCCTTGCTCCACTATGGCCAATGCCTAAATTTCCAATATTTTCGGCACCAAACGTGTACTCACTATTGCTGTAGTCAGGCGTGAATGGATTATATAATTTTCGAACAGTATTTAAGGATAAAACACCATTGCCCTTAACATTATTTCTAAACCAATCATGAACTGCTTTTATTGTCCCTTGACCATTGCCTTGCCCGATCAAGATTGTTGGATTATATGTGGTTATACTTATGGTATCATTTCTACCATTGTAAATCATTCCATTTACTCCTGGTAAAGGAATTCGATTATCATTGGCATTATCTGGGAACCGAATAAAATTTTTTGAAGAGGGTACTGCAGGCACAATTACCTCTTGCATGTAATCTGAAAACGATCTAGGGAATTTTACTTTCTGACTATATACTCTTGAAATAATTGTTGCCAACATGCTATATCCAACATTAGTATAAGCATATCCAGTACCGGGTGTGAAATAACTTATGTTACGCGACTTATTTATCAACGTAAAATCTTCTGTTGTGAACGTATGATTTGGATTCAAAGACAACATAAAATCGGTATACTTTTCTCCTAAAACCGGATCTATTTCATTATCTGAATCATACACTCCTGCAGTATGTGACATCAACTGCTTGATCGTAATTTGTTTTTTGAATGGAATATCCCACTCAGGCGTGTTAGGGACATAAGGTATCGCTGTTCCGGGTATAAATGAAGTAATGGTATCATTGATATTAAGCCACCCATCCTCTTCCATATTTAGAATAGCCACTGAAGTAAAATGCTTGGTAAATGAAGCAAATCTAAACCAGTGTGACTGAGTAATTTTCTTACTTGAATCTAAAGTGGAGGAAACGAAAAAATTCCCTTTCGGACCATCTATGTATAAATGAATACCAGGAATTGGAAAACCTACTAACTCATTAATCTCCAATCGCATGCTATCAGCCACTTTTTGCAGCTTTGCCTCAAGCTGTTGATTCTCAGGGAAATTATTTTCCTTTTTACAAGATGTTATGCTAATTAAAAGGCATAAGAAAGCAACGATTTGCCTATTCATATATACAATTTTATTAGGATATTAAAGGAAGGTAGAGCATCCAGCTCAGCACGTCTCGATTCACCTCAACTCTAATTTAATAACAAAGAATAAAAAAAGAGCACCAATTTCTCGATGCTCTTTGTCGGGAAGACAGGATTCGAACCTGCGACCCCCTGGTCCCAAACCAGGTGCGCTACCGGCCTGCGCTACTTCCCGAACTTCTCTACTGCGGTGGGGGCGGGATTCGAACCCGCGGTACAGAGTTACCCGTACGGCAGTTTAGCAAACTACTGATTTCAGCCACTCATCCACCCCACCGTCTGAAATCATTTGTTTCAGGGAGGGCAAAATTAACGATTGGAGCCCAAACCCCAAAGATTTATACCACAAAGAGGGAGAGTTACATGGCGGCCAGCTGGACTTTCTGCTGCAGTTCCATGACACTTTCACGGAACATGCTGTCGGTATCCATGAGGTCTTTCACCGTCTGACAGGAATGGATGACAGTAGTATGGTCCCTTCCACCGAAATGCTCACCAATGGTTTTAAGGGAATTCTTGGTAAAGATCTTAGCCAGGTACATGGTAATCTGACGGGCCTGTACAATTTCCCGCTTGCGGGTCTTTTGCAGCAGCCGATCATACGGCAGATCAAAGAATTCACACACCATTTTTTGAATGGTATCGATGGTGATCTCTTTGGAGGAGGTCTTGATGAAGTTCCGAAGCACCTTCTTAGCCAACTCCAGGTCAATTTCACGCTTGTTCAGCGAAGATTGAGCCAACAATGAAATCAACGCACCTTCCAATTCACGAACATTGTTTTGAATATTATATGCGATGTACTTGATCACATCTTTGGGTAAATCCAAACCGTTGGCCTTCATTTTCTTTTCCAGGATCTCGATACGGGTTTCATAGTCTGGAACCTGTAAATCAGCACTCAGTCCCCAACGGAACCTGCTAAGCAACCGCTCCTGCAATCCTTCCAGATCTTTGGGTGGCTTATCTGAACTTAAGATCAATTGCTTGCCTGACTGATGCAGGTGGTTGAAAATCGCAAAAAAGGCATCCTGAGTTTTTTCAGCCCGATTGAAGAACTGAACATCATCCAGGATCAACACGTCAATCAACTGATAGAAGTGGATGAAATCATTGATGGCGTTATTGCGACTATGATCCTGAAACTGATTGATGAATTTTTCTGAGCTCACATAGAGAACAACCTTGTTGGGATGAAGGCGCTTGACCTCATTTCCAATGGCCTGAACCAGATGGGTCTTACCCAGGCCTACTCCGCCATATACCACCAAAGGATTGAAAGAGGTTCCACCTGGCTTCTCTGCTACCGTCTTTCCAGCACGACGAGCTACCCTATTGCAATCCCCTTCCACAAAGGCGTCAAATGTATAGATCGGATTCAACTGTGAATCGATCTGCATTTTTTTCAAACCGGGAATCACGAAAGGATTCTTCACGTGACTGTTCACCACCAATGGAAAATCCATTTCATTATTCGAGTAGCTGCGGAATGTATTTCCACTCACATCCATGGTCAGTGGCTTGGACTTCGCATTTCCACTGTCTACCATGATGCGGTATTCCAATCGTGCCTCTTTACCCAACTCACGCTTCAGCGTTTTGGCTAGCAGATTG
>JAFMES010000171.1 GCA_017856605.1 Chitinophagaceae bacterium | reverse complement strand
TAAACAAGGAAATTTTGGATCACCAGATGGTGAAGGACCAGCTGCAATGCGATATACGGAAGCTCGTCTTCAACGTCTTGCAGGTTTCATGATGGATGATATCGACAAAGAAACAGTCGATTTTCAACTCAACTTTGATGACTCGCTGGAAGAACCATCCGTTCTGCCAACACGAATTCCTCATTTGCTCATCAACGGCAGCAGTGGCATCGCGGTGGGCATGGCTACCAACATGCTGCCACATAATTTGTCAGAGGTCATTGATGGTTGTATTGCATACATTGATAACCGCAGCATAGAGATTGATGAACTCATGCAGTTGGTCAAAGCGCCTGATTTTCCAGGAGGTGGAATTATTTATGGAATGGAGGGTGTTAAATCAGCCATGCACACCGGTCGCGGTAGAGTAGTCCTGCGAGGAAAAGTTTCTATTGATACAAAGGCCAATGGCAGAGAGCAAATTGTTATCACGGAAGTACCTTATCAAGTGAGTCGTGATGCGCTTACCGCTCGTATCGGTCAGCTTGTCAATGAAAAAGTGATTGAAGGCATTACCAATGTAAATAATGAATCCAACGAAAACGAAGGCACACGCATTGTAATCGATATACGAAAAGATGCTGTTGCAAATGTCATCGTTAATCAGCTGTATAAATTCACCGACCTGCAAACATCTTATGGTATCAATAACGTGGCGCTGGTAAAAGGTCGACCTAAAGTGATGAACCTGAAAGATCAAATTTCTTCGTTCATTGATTTCAGGCACGAAGTGGTGGTGAGAAGAGCACAATTCCAGCTCAAAGAAGCCGAAAAAAAGGCACACATCCTGGAAGGATATCTAATCGCATTGGATCACCTGGATGCTGTCATCCAATTGATTCGCAATGCCAGCACCCCAGATCTTGCAAAAGAGGGCTTGATAAGCCAATTTGGGATGAGTGAGATCCAGGCCAAGGCAGTTTTGGAATTACGACTTCAGCGTTTGACGGGAATGGAGATTGAAAAAATTCGGGAAGAGTTTGCTGAAATCATGAAATTGATCGCCCATTTAAAAGACCTTCTTTCCGATGAGTCAAAACGATTTGAGTTGATTAAATCTGAACTCAGAGAAGTGAAAGAGAAATTTGGCGATGAACGCAAAACAGAAATTACTTACCTCGATAATGAAGTTCGTATTGAAGATTTAATCAAGGAAGAGGATGTCGTTATCACGGTATCCCATCTTGGATACATCAAGCGTACTTCAGCCGATGAGTACCGTGCTCAAAAAAGAGGAGGCAGAGGATCTATCGGAGGTAAAACACGCCAGGAAGACTACATTGAACATTTGTTTGTTGCATCTACACATCACACACTTTTATTTTTCACGGAAAAGGGAAGGTGCTATTGGTTGAAGGTGTATGAAATACCGGAAGGCGACAAACAAGGCAAGGGTAGGGCGATTCAAAATCTGATGCAACTTCCACAAGACGACAAGATCAGAACAATCATTGACGTTAAAAACTTAAGCGACGAAGCATTTGTTCAGAGTCACTATATCGTTCTCTGCACCAAACAGGGCATCATTAAGAAAACTGCTCTTGAAGAATTCAGCAGGCCACGTGCAACTGGAGTCAATGCAATTACTATTGTAGAAGGAGATCAGCTATTGGATGCGAAGTTGACCGATGGCCAATGTGAAATCATGCTTGCTGTTCAATCCGGTAGGGCAATTCGCTTCCCAGAAGAAAAAGTTCGCCCTACAGGAAGGGGCGCAATTGGAGTTGCTGGAATTGAGGTGGAAGGAGCAGACGACGAAGTTGTAGGTATGATTTGCGTCAATGTCTCGGATAAAACTCGAACTGTATTGGTCGTATCGGAAAAAGGATTTGGCAAAAGAACCCCAATAGATGAATACCGCATCACCAATAGAGGTGGTAAAGGGGTCAAAACGATCAATGTAACCGAAAAAACCGGTAAATTAGTCGGCATTTTAGATGTAAGTGAAAAAGAAGATCTGATGATTACCTGCGAATCGGGAATAACCATTCGCATGAGCATTGCCGAAATCAGTGAGCAGGGTAGAGCAACTCAAGGGGTGAAGCTCATCAAATTGGATGAAGATGATGCCATTGCAGCCATTACCAATTTAGATGAAGAGACTGATCAACCGGAAGAACCAACTACACAACAATAAATCTGATTAATCAAACAACATGAGAAAGCTCCTCTTAACCCTTGTTGCAGCAGTTACCATTTTTTTTGTAAATGGTCAGAATCTGACTAAAATCAAGGACGCCATCACAGCAAATAAGCTGAACGATGCCAAGACACAAATTGATGCACTATTAGCGCAGCCCAAAAATCAAAAAAATCCAGAGATTGTTTATTTGAAGGGTAAAGTGCTGAGTGCGATTGCTGCGAATGCGACTGAACGTGCTGCTATGCCAGAAGCCCGTTTACAAGCGCTCGATGCATTCAAAAAAGCCTTGGAAATGGACAAAAATCAGGCAACCCTGTTTTTGACAGTTGATAATTACCAACCGGTTTTTTCTCTTTATGCCAGTGGTTTTGAAGAAGCCGCAGGTTATTACAACGAAGAAAAATACGAGCAGGCGTTGTCTACGTTTAAATCGACTGGCGTAATTGGAGATTATATTTTTTCTCAAGGGTGGGGGCTCTATAAATTAGATACTACGCTGATTTATTACATGGGATTGTCGGCCATCAATGCAAAGAAAGAGGATGAAGCCATAGGTTATTTCATAAAACTTGCTGATGCCAACGTGGGAGGTACCCCGGATATGGCAACTCCCTATCGCTATTTGGCAAAGCATTTTTATGATAAAAAGGATGATGCTTCCATGAGTAAATACATCAATTCAGGAATGACCTTGTTCCCGAAAGATGATTACCTGCCGTTGTTAGCAATTGATCATGCACGTGATAAAGGCGACCAAGCCCTATTGATTAAACGATTCGAAGAGCTATTGGCGTTTAATCCGGAATCATTTGATCTTAATTTTGAATTCGCAAGTGAATTATTTTCACTCGCACACGTTTCTGAATCCAGTAAGCGTCCAGCTGATTATAACGAATTATGCAAGAAAATAGAGGGCTTGTATAACAAAGCATTAGTCGCTAATCCTAATTCATATGAGACCCTGCTTGCATTGGGTAAGCACTATTACAATCAACTTCTTTTTATCGAAGAAGATATCTATAAGATTAAAGGAACAAAGCCTGAAGATGTAAAGAAAAAGGCAGATTTAAATGCGCAGATGAATGAGTTAATTGATAAAACAATTCCACCATTGGAAAAAGTATTCGGCCATTTCGATACCATGGGTAAATTAAAGGTATCAGAGCGCTCGAATTTCAAATCGGCTTGTACTTTATTGAATTATTGTTACGATCGCAAGAAGGACAAGGCCAAAGCGGATTTCTATCAAAAGAAATACGACGAAGCGGATAAAGCACATCAATAAAAAAACTAAGTAATCATTAAAAAGAGAAAAGTTTAACCGCTTTTCTCTTTTTTTTATCTTCATACCATGTCAATGATCTTAGGAAGGAATTCATTTGGCGATGTTGCCAATACGGATAGGGTGCTCAGTCGCGAACAGGTCAGTATGCTGCTCAACGAATGGGTGTTAAACGACCGTCTTAAACTGCATATGATTCAAGTAGGGGGATTGATGGGGGATTGGTCGCGTGAAAAAGAAGGATTGGATGAATTTCATTCCTGGAAGTGGGAAATGGCTGGTTTGCTGCACGATGCCGATTGGGATCAATGGCCACAAGAGCATTGTAAACGAATTGTAGAGTACTTGGAAGACCAGCAGGTTTGTCCCGAAATTATACGTGCCATCGCATCACACGGACCCATTCATTTTGGAGTAGAACCGGTAAGCAGGATGGATCAATTACTTTTTGCTTTTGATGAATTATCCGGACTCATTCATGCGTATTCGTTGATGCGACCCAACGGATATGAGGCCATGGAGGTTAAAGGTGTTATGAAGCGGTTTAAAGAACGAACATTTGCCGCTAATGTGAATCGCGATGATATCTACGATGCCTGTTCACGAGCCAATCTTCAACTCACAGATCTCATTCAGTTCATCATCGACCATCAGGGGAGCTACCATTTACAATAATACGTAGCCTTACAGTATGGCTTTCAATCAACCATTCTTTACTTAACATAATATAAATTATAAGAAGAAAGGAAGTCAGTTGAGGTAAAACTCATTTTAAGTATATTGTATCTCAAACGATTGTGATGCGACGCAGAGACTTTATCCGCAATTCAACCCTTTCATTACCCGCAGTTCATTCGCTTACTAAACCTTCACCAAATCAACCGCTGCCTGTAGTGGTCTCTACATGGGATTTTGGAAAAGCCGCTAACGCTGCTGCTTGGAAAATCTTGTCCGCCGGTGGTAAAGCAATTGATGCCATAGAAGCTGGTGCGCGTATCACCGAAGCCGATCAAAGCAATAAAACGGTTGGATATGGCGGTT
>JAFMES010000170.1 GCA_017856605.1 Chitinophagaceae bacterium | reverse complement strand
TGGCTCCAACAAATAAGAGCATGGTGATTCCTGTGATCACGGCCAGAGAAGCAGCAGGTGCTTTTGCGAAGACCTCCGTGTAGGAGATCGATCCAAACTGACCGATCATCCAAAAGATTGCCAGCAAAAATCCCAAGTCGCCAATCCGGTTCATCACAAAAGCCTTTTTTGCAGCATTATTATAATTGTTATTTCCAAACCAATAACCAATCAATAAGTACGAACAGAGTCCCACACCTTCCCAACCAACGAACATCACTACAAAATTGGAACCCATCACCAAAAGCAACATGGAGAACACAAAGAGATTCAAATACGCAAAGTAGCGAGCAAAATGAGGCGCCTCCTCTTCATGCATGTACGCTGCCGAATAAATGTGGATCAAAGAACCCACTCCGGTTATGATCAATAAAAAGAGTACACTGAGCTGATCAATTAGAAAAGAGATCGGAATACGAAGTCCCCCGGTATTGATAAAATCAAAATAGAAAACAACCTGAGGCTCAAATCCTGGAGTCATGACCCAGTTGAACGTCGCGATACTGAGTGCAAAAGATGCCAACAGCACACCGGAACCGATGATGCCCACCAAAGATTTTCCCAGATAGTTTCTTCCCAATCCATTGATCAGGAAACCCACCAAGGGAAGAAGCGGGATAAGGAAAACAAATTTATTCATAAGCACGCTTGTCGATATCGGTTATCAATGTTTGAGTCGGTTAAGAAAGTTGATGTCGATCGAGTGAATATTTCGATACAGCATCACAATGATGGCCAGTCCCACTGTCACCTCTGCCGCAGCCACTACCATGATAAAGAAGACAAACAGTTGGGCCTCGGTACCCACAGTGGTCAGCTTATCCATGGCATACGCATTCAAGTGATGCATTTTTGAGAAGGCCACCAACAACACGTTCACTGCATTGAGCATGAGTTCGATGCACATGAAAATAATGATGGCATTTCGACGTGTCAACACCCCTACTATTCCAATGGTAAAAAGTGCCACGGATAGAAAGATGTAATAATTGATGGGCATCACTTGCATAAACTAGTTGTTGACAGGTTTAGTATTTTTTTCTCGTTTACCCAGAACCACTGCTCCAACCATGGCGCTGAGGAACAGCACACTGCTGATTTCAAAGGGCAATACATAATCGGTAAACAGTACCTTACCCAGATTGCGGATGAGACCAATGCTGCCTTCACCGCTGGTGCGGGAAACAGCTCCAACATTGTCCTTCAATGCAGCAACCAATACCAGCATCAATGCTCCCCCCGATAATGCTGCAGCAATGCGCATCCACTGACTTTTTTGCGGTTCTGCATCGGTATTCATATTCATGAGCATAATCACAAACAAGAACAAGACCATGATGGCACCGGCGTAGACAATCAAATTGACGATGGCGAGAAATTGTGCATTCATCAAAATGTAATGTCCGGAAATGGCGAAAAACACCATGATGAGCCATAGCACACTGTGAATGGGGTTATCACTGAATACCACCATCAGTGCACTGAAGAGGGCCAGCGCAGTCAAGAACCAGAAGAGTATTTCAGATAATGGCATACGTTCAATTTTTTTGTCGCGCTTCCCTCGCTCCTTTAGCAGCCGCAAATTTCTCAGGCTCGTTTACAGGATGAGGAATCAGCAATTCGTCTTTGGAATAAATAAAACTTTTTCGCGTAAAGCTGGAAGGCGCAAATGTTTCCGAGAGGTAAATGGCGTCTTTGGGACAGGCCTCTTCACAGAGTCCGCAGAAAATACAACGCAGCATGTTGATCTCGTATTTAGCGGCATATTTTTCCTCCCGATATAGATGCTCCTCATTGGACTTTCGTTCGGCAGCCTCCATGGTGATGGCTTCAGCCGGACACGCTACCGCACACAATCCGCACGCTGTACAGTTCTCTCTTCCTTCTTCATCGCGGTTCAATACATGCAATCCACGGAACACGGGACTGAATGGCCGTTGTTGCTCAGGATAATTGATCGTAGCTTTTTTCTTAAATAAGTGCATGAACGTAATGGCCATACCTTTAAATATTGCAGGCAGGTAGAGGCTCTCCATGAAACTCATGGGCTTCTGCTCCATTACTTTTGCTCGATTCGTCAGACGTTCCATCAATTAATTTTTTATCAATAGCATCACCACGGCGGTGATGATCATGTTTGCCAGCGCAAGCGGTATTAGCTTTTTCCATCCCAGGTCCATCAACTGATCGTAACGGAAGCGGGGGATGGTCCACCTAACCCAGATGAACACAAAAAGGAAGAACAACACTTTTGCGAAAAGTGCCAAGAAACAGAATAACGCGGTGAGATTAGCTCCCAACGAGGCAGTCAATGCTGTTTCATCGACAAAAGGAATATCGTATCCTCCAAAGAACAACGTAGCCATTACCGCACTGGAGATGAACATGTTGACGTACTCGGAGAATAGATAAAGTCCCAATTTCATCGAAGAATATTCCTGATGGTATCCAAAATTCAATTCATTTTCTGCCTCAGGCAGGTCAAATGGAGTACGATTGCATTCTGCAAACACACAAATGATGAAGATCAAAAATCCAAGTGGCTGGTAAATGATGTTCCAGCTTCCATTCATTTGTTGCTCAACAATTGTTTTAAGACTCAGAGAGCCTGTCATCATCAACAATGAGATCAGCGAGAGTCCCATTGCCAATTCATAGGAGATGATCTGTGAAGCCCCACGCACGGCAGCCAACAAAGAAAATTTGTTATTGGAAGCCCACCCGCCAATCATGATGCCATAGACACCCATGCTCACAACGCCAAATACATACAGAATGCCGATGTTGACATCTGCAATCTGAAGACTGATTTTTCTTCCAAGGATTTCAATGTACTCCCCCCAGGGGATGACAGCGCTGGTGAGCATGGCCGTAATCATGGCCAAAGCGGGACCAAGCACGAATAAAAAACGATTGGATGCAAGCGGTATGATTTCTTCTTTGAAAAACAATTTCACTCCATCGGCTACTGGTTGAAGCAGTCCAAAAGGACCAGCGCGATTGGGTCCGCGACGGTCTTGCATCCACGCTGCAATTTTTCGCTCTGCGTACGTAGTGTACATTGCCACTACCAGAGCAAAGCTGATGACAGCTCCAATCAGCAGGAATTTCTCCAGCACCAGCATCAGGTCCATAGTAAACAAAAGCGTCATCATCAGGATTTCGTTTTTGCGGTTTTATCATTCACCTCGCTAACGGAGTGGATGTCCATGAGCAGTTGAGGTTGGCGACCGTCGTGTACCGCCGTAAAGGTCTCCTTGGGTTGGACCAACTTTTCATAATGCCCTTGCGATATCACCGAATGCCTGCTCACCTGCGCAGGTCCTTCAATTGTCCAATCGCTGGTACTTTTTTTGTCGAAACGGCATTCGTTGCAGATCCACTCTTCCACTTCTCCCCACTGATCTTTGCGCGCCGTTACACGCAGCACTTGATCACCTCTCTGCCATAGCGTTACTTTTCCACAGCAGCTTTTGCATTCGCGGTGAGCAAGCACAGGCTTAGTAAACCATACCCGATTTTTGAATCGGAAAGTTTTATCAGTAAGTGCTCCCACGGGACAAACGTCAATGACGTTGCCAATGAAGTTGTTGTCAAGTGACTTTTCTATATATGTAGCAATCTCAGCGTGGTCGCCTCTGCTCAGCACTCCATGCACCCGCTTTTCGGTCAATTGATCAGCAGTATATACACACCGATAGCAGAGAATGCAACGGGTCATGTGCAATTGTATATAGGGACCCAAGTCGTGTTTTTCAAAAGTGCGCCGTTTGAACTCATACCGCGTTGCCTCTTTGCCGTGCTCGTATCCAAGATCCTGCAAATGACACTCACCGGCTTGGTCGCATATTGGACAATCCAAAGGATGGTTGAGCAATAAAAATTCTACTACCCCATTGCGGGCATCTTTCACCCGATCGCTGGTGATGTTGCGCACTTCCATTCCATCCATTACCCCAGTTCTGCAACTGGCTACCAGCTTCGGCATCGGTCGCGGATCTGCCTCTGATCCTTTAGCAACCTCCACCAGACAGGTTCGGCATTTTCCACCACTTCCTTCCAGCTTGCTGTAGTAGCACATGGCTGGCGGAACCACATCTCCACCAATCATACGAGCAGCTTGAAGGATGGTAGTGCCCTGCGGCACTTCCACGGTGATGTTGTCGATTGTGACTTTTATGTGTTTGACTTCTGCCATATTCTTTTTTTATCTGATCATGGATCATGCAGGCACATGCACAGGATCGGCATAATGAGCCAACCCATAGTTCTGTGTTCTGCACAATTCAGGATTATTTACATGCCATTCAAATTCATCGCGGAAATGACGGATTGCTGCTGCCACGGGCCAAGCAGCTGCGTCGCCTAGGGGACAAATCGTGTTACCTTCAATTTTGCGTTGGATATCCCAAAGCAAATCGATGTCGCTCATTTCTCCTTTACCATTTTCCAATTTCATCAGAATCTTTTCC
>JAFMES010000169.1 GCA_017856605.1 Chitinophagaceae bacterium | reverse complement strand
CATGGCGATTTGTGCGATTTGGCAATATTAGAAGATGACGTTCACCAATGGGAGCTGCACACGATCTACGGATGCAATCGAGTTCTACTTGAAAATTTTCAGAGCCGATACCCTCATTTACGTACGATCCATTTTGACTCAGCATGCCTGCGATCCTTGTTTCGAAAAGTCGCAGAAAAATCGTCTCAATGGGTTAAAGTATTTTTCTATCCCAAACAGATAACAGTCATCGCTCTAAAAGAAGGTGCTCTTCAGATCATGCAGACATTCCAATTTGATTCACCTCAAGATGTGATTTACCATTTACTGCACGTAGCTGATAATTATCAGCTGGATGTTACTGCGGTACAAATGGAAGTGAGTGGATTGATCGATGTGAGTTCCGATGCCTGGAAAGAGCTTCAAAAGTATTTTTTAGACGTACAGCTTGAGCATAACCCACAATTGAACACAGAAGAAATTGAACCAAGCTCTACCCCCCTTCATTACTATACACCTTTTTTGATAGCACCTTCATGCGTATAATTGGCGGAGAGTTAGGGGGCAGAAGGATCAACCCGCCCAGCAATATGCCGCATACCCGTCCTACGACGGATGTGGCCAAAGAAGCATTATTTAATATACTTGAAAATAATTTGGACTTAAGTGCTATTTCAGCCTTAGATCTTTTTGGTGGCACTGGTTGCATCAGTTATGAGTTATACTCTCGAGGTACACGATCAATCCAGTTGGTTGAAAAAGATAATCAAATGGCAGAATTCATCCGTAAAACCCTTGCGCAGCTGTCGATAAATGCCGTTCAAATCATTCGATCGGATGTATTCCGATTTTTAGCGGATACGAATGATTCGTATGATTTTATTTTTGCCGGCCCACCTTACGCACTGGGTAACATCGACGACCTGCCTCGTTTGATATTTAAGTATGGTCGTTTAAAAAAAGGGGGTTGGTTTGTTCTCGAACACACGCCTAGGAACCGGTATTCGGATTTTCCTTATTTCAGGTCTGAAAGAAAATACGGAACGACTCTTTTTTCTTTTTTTGTTTTTGATGAACCAATACAGGGATGACTAAGAAGGAGCTACGAAAAGTATTTAAAGAACGGCGATCATTATTGGACTCCGATCAGATAGTTCATTTGCAGTCGCAACTTGAAAGAAAGTTTCTAGATATGCATCTTCCAGATTGCCGAATGGTTCATTCCTATATTCCATTATTTCAAAATAATGAACCGGATCCTCTCCCGATCATTCGTCAATGGAAATACCGATGTCCCGCTCTTCAGTGGTGTGCACCGGTTTCTAACCCATCCAATTTTACCATGCTCCATTTGCGCATAGATGAACATACTGCGTATACTAAAAATGCTTGGGGAATTCAGGAGCCCATGACTGGTGAAACCATCAATATACAATCAATCGACGCTGCCTTTGTACCGCTTCTTGCGTTTGATAAAAACGGGCAACGTGTAGGATATGGTAAAGGGTTTTATGATCGGTTTCTTTCAGAAGCCCCAAGGGAAATGTTAAAAATAGGGTTATCGTTCTTTTCTCCTGTAGATGGCATTGATGATATCGATTTCTTCGACAAAAAGCTCGATTTTTGCATAACACCTGATCAGGTATATGCATTTTAAAAACCTTTACCTCCGTTCATTTCGGCTTTTCCTATTCCCCCTGGCATTGGTATATGGTGGAATTGTTACTATTAGAAATTACTGTTACGAAAAAGGTTGGCTAGGATCCGTCTCTTTCAATATTCCCATAATCTGTGTTGGAAATCTCTCTGTTGGGGGAACTGGCAAATCACCCATGGTAGATTACCTCATCGGATTTTTAAAGCAGCAGTATCCAGTAGCAACATTAAGCAGGGGGTACAAGCGTCGTACTTCAGGGTATGTTCTCGCTGGTGCCAACACCACAGCTATTGAAATTGGAGATGAGCCAATGCAGTTTCATTTAGCACATCCAGATGTGGCTGTTTCAGTAGGAGAAAAACGCATTGAAGCCATTCCACAACTGTTGTTTGATCGGCCGGAAACAAAAGTGATTGTTTTGGATGATGCATATCAGCACAGAGAAATACATCCGGGATTGAACATCTTGTTGACCGACTACGCAAATCTATATACCAGGGATTTTTATTTGCCGACTGGCGACTTGAGAGATGAAAAAAAGAGTGCAAAAAGAACAGATATTATTGTTGTAACCAAATGTCCTGCAGAACTTACGCAGCATCAACGTTTCGCAATCATGCGTGAACTGAATCCCGATCAACACCAACATGTTTTTTTCTCTTCTATCCGGTACGAAACTCCTCGTCATTTGTTTACTGGACAATTGAAGCCACTTTCCAAAGATTCAGAAGTATTGCTTGTTTCTGGTATTGCCAACCCAGAGCCCTTGACCAATTACCTGTTGGATGCTACAAAAACATACGATGCCATTTTTTATGGCGATCATCACATTTATTCAATTGATGATTTAAATGCAATTCAAGAGCGGTTCGATCGGATTAACGATTCGGGGAAAATGGTCATTACTACCGAAAAGGATGGAGTGCGACTGCTTAAGTTTAGTGATCGGATCCGTAATCTTCCGTTGTATGTTTTACCCATTAGCTTGAATTTTTTATTTGATGAAGAATCAAAATTTCAGCAATTGGTCAGTCAATATCCTCATTCATTTTACTCCACACATACTTAGTCATGGGACGAAAGAATGGAAAGAAAAAGAAACAGGCACCAAAAACGATCCAGGAATACCGGGGTACTTTTGAGATTACACGGTCTGGAATGGGTTTTGTTGTGGTAAATAGCTTAGAGCAAGACATCATCATAAAACCACAGCATTTCAATCGAGCGTTTCATGGAGATACCGTCCAAGTTGAAATACTTCGTGGAGACATTCGGGTTGGACGTTTACAGGGGAGAATTACCAAGATCATTACCAGAAAACAAAAGCAGTTTGTAGGGACAATCGAGGTAAATCGTGATTTTGCCTTTTTCATACCCGATTCAGAAAAGTCCGTGCCAGATTTCTTTATTCCGATATATTCTTTAAATGGGGCCAAAGATGGAGAACGGGTCATTGCTCAAATCGTAGATTGGGAGGAGGGCGATAAACGACCCAAGGGTGAAGTAGTGGAAAGAGTTACTGAAATCAATCATGCTGATCTTTCCATGAAAGATATTCTGATGCAGAATGGTTTTTTTATTCATTTTCCAGAGGATGTACTGGAAGAAGCTAAGCGAATCCCTCAAGCAATTACCAAAAGCGATATCGATGCGCGGCGGGACATGCGATCGACCTTGACATTCACCATAGATCCGGAAGATGCAAAAGATTTTGATGATGCCATAAGCTTTCATCGGTTAGATGCTTCTCATTATGAGATTGGCGTTCACATTGCAGATGTAAGTCACTATTTGGAAGAGGATACCATCCTTGATCAGCATGCACTTGAACGGGGCACCTCCGTGTATCTGCCGGATCGTGTAATCCCCATGCTTCCTGAAGAGCTTTCAAACGGATTGTGTTCTCTTCGGCCCCATGAAGAAAAGCTCTGTTATGCATGCGTTTTCAAGATAGATCGACAGGCCAATGTAACGGATGTCTGGATTGGAAGAACCGTGATAAAGTCCAATCACCGATTCACCTATGACGAGGTGCAAAAGGTAATTGAAACTGAAGTGGGACTATACGACAAAGAGTTATTGTTATTGAATACTTTGGCACAGACCATGCGGAAAAGGAGAATGAAGATGGGTGCAATTAATTTTTCTTCACAGGAAGTCAGATTCAAGCTGGATGACCAGGGACGACCTATTGGGATTGTTGTGCGTGAAAGCAATCAGTCGCATCAACTCATTGAAGAGTTCATGCTGTTGGCAAATCGGACTGTCGCCGAGTTTGTTGGAAAACATAAAATTGGATCCAAGCCCATTTTATTCCCATACCGAGTACACGATCAGCCGGATGAGGACCGTCTGATTCCATTTGTTGAATTCGCTCGAAAATATGGTTATTCATTCAGTACTCAAACACCGCAAAGCATCGCAGAATCGTTCAATACGATGTTGCATAAGGTTCAGGGGCTACCTGAACAGCGGGTGTTGGAGCAAATGGGTATTCGTACCATGGCAAAAGCTACTTACACAACAAAGAATATCGGGCATTATGGATTGGGATTTGAATCCTATTGTCATTTTACTTCTCCCATTAGAAGGTATCCAGATGTAATGGTACATCGCATTTTAACACGCGTGCTTAATGGTGAACTTGAATCCGATAAAAAGGTAGAATCAAAATGTCAGTATTGCAGCGAGCGTGAACGGTCGGCCATGGAGGCAGAGAGAGCCGGTAACAAATATAAGCAGGTGCAATACATGTCGCAGTTTGTAGGGGAAGAATTCAATGCGGTCATCTGTGGTGTAGCCAGTTTTGGTTTTTGGGCTGAGACAATCGATCATAAATGCGAAGGGTTCATTTCTGCAACCTCACTTTTGGATTATGACGACTTTATCTTTCATGAATCAGAATATGCGTTAATTGGAAAGCGCAG
>JAFMES010000019.1 GCA_017856605.1 Chitinophagaceae bacterium | reverse complement strand
GTTCAATATTTCTATTCCTGATGAGCAGGCTGAGACCATTACAACAGTGGGACAGGCTATCACTTATCTGGAAGAGCACTCCAAGTAATCTGGAACTCCCCCTACTTCCAAACACATATGGAACTCAAACGAGTCGTCATTACCGGAATAGGTGCCATCACACCGATCGGCAATACGGCTGATGCATATTGGGAAGGACTTTTGTCTGGTGTTTCTGGAGCGGACAAAATCACCTTATTCGATGCGTCTAAATTCAAAACGCAATTTGCCTGCGAAGTCAAAGGCTTTGATCCCGTTGCCTATCTTGATAGAAAAGAGGCGCGTAAAATTGACCGCTTCACGCAGTTGGCATTGGTGTCAAGCGACGAAGCCATTCGTCATGCGGGAATTAGTAAAGACACGGTTGATCCTGACAGAACGGGTGTTATTTTTTCCAGTGGTATAGGGGGATTGCTTACGTTCCAAGAAGAAGTGATTGCCTATGCAAAAGGCGATGGAACACCGCGTTTCAATCCTTTCTTCATCCCCAAAATGATCTTGGACATTGCTGCAGGACATATCTCCATGCGGCATGGATTCCGCGGTCCTAATTTTGCTGTAGTCAGTGCCTGTGCATCATCTACACACGCATTGATAGAAGCCTATCATTACATCAAGTTGGGTAAAGCCGACGTGATGGTAGCTGGAGGCAGTGAGGCTGTTGTTTGTGATGCAGGGGTTGCCGGTTTCAATGCCATGAAGGCGCTCAGTGAACGCAACGATGATCCTAAAACAGCTTCCAGGCCTTTTGATAAAGACCGGGATGGGTTTGTGATGGGTGAAGGAAGCGGCGCCTTGATTTTGGAAGAATTGGAGCACGCCAAGAAACGAGGAGCTACTATCTATGCTGAAATAGCTGGAGGTGGTGCAACAGCGGATGCTTATCATATCACTGCGCCTCATCCAGAGGGACTGGGAGCGCTCAATGTGATGCGTGCCTCACTTTTGGAAGCCAACATGCAACCCGAAGACATTGATTACATCAATGTTCACGGAACTTCAACTCCTTTGGGAGATATTGCCGAGACCAAGGCCATTCTGAGCGTCTTTGGTGATCATGCTTATAACCTGAATATCAGTTCTACAAAGTCAATGACTGGTCACCTTCTAGGTTCCGCGGGTGTGATTGAAGCCATTGCATGTGTCAAGTCCGTTATGCACGACATCGTTCCACCTACCATTAATCATTTTACTGACGACGACCAGATCGATCCTAAGTTGGATCTTACTTTTTGGAAACCCAAACAACGAACTGTTCGAGCTGCACTCAGCAATACATTTGGATTCGGCGGTCACAATGCCTCTGTCATTGTAAAGAAGTATCTTTAATCCAGTTTCCTTTATTGGCGTCTCTTAATTTGAAGGAACACCTTATTGTGTTATTCAGGCTCACATATCTTTTCAGCAACCGCAGTAAAAAAGAATTTCTGCGTCAGCTCATCCACCTGTTGGGTTTTCAACCGGGGAAGATCGGATTGTATGTAGCAGCATTGACACACCGATCGGTGAAAGAAAAAGCAAGTGAAAACAATGAGCGGCTGGAATACTTGGGCGATGCCATTCTTGGTGGAATCATCGCTGATTACCTGTATAAAAAATATCCCTACAAAGGCGAAGGATTTTTAACGGAGATGAGGAGTAAAATGGTGAATCGTCAGACGTTGAATGAAATTGCATTGAAAATGGGACTAAAACGCATGGCTTCATTCAATAAAAATGACAGTTCCCTTAAGTCCAGTCAAATCTTTGGAAATGCATTAGAAGCAGTAGTAGGGGCTATCTATGTAGATAAAGGATATGTAAAAACCAAGCGATGGGTCCAGACCAACATCATCCTGCCCTATCTTTTTGTAGAAGAACTTGAATCAATTGAAATCAATCAAAAAAACAAACTCTTCAGCTGGGCGAACCGAAATGGTAAATTACTGGAGTTTGAAACATTGGAAGAAAAAGTTGAGAACGGCAGACGACTGTTTACGGTAGGTGCAGTCCTCGATGGTGAAGTCATTGGAGAGGGAAAGGCTTTCAATAAGAAAGATGCGGGACAAATTGCTGCTCAACAAGCCGTAGAACGACTTAATCTTGGGTAACTGACCCCATATCCTGGCAAAGCTCAATCAGTACTCCTGTCGTATGTTTTGGATGAAGAAAACAAATCATCTTGTTGTCTGCTCCTCTTTTTGGCTCTTCAGAAATAAATTCAAAACCTTCACTTTTTAATCGCTTGATCTCTTCTGTTATATCAGCAACTGAAAAGGCAATGTGATGCAGTCCCTCGCCCTTTTTCTCTATAAACCGGGCGATCACTCCGCTTTCATCGGAGCTTTCCAATAATTCAACTTTGGTTTCACCAGTTTTGAAAAAAGCAGTCGTTACTTTTTCAGAAGCTACCGCTTCCTTTTTATAGCAGGGAGTACCTAGGAGCTTCTCATACAGCGGAATGGCGGTGTCGAGACTCCTAACAGCAATGGCTATGTGTTCAATCTTTTGCATTTCGTTACCAATTAAAAGTACAATGGAATCAGTAATTTTGCATCAACATCAGAAATTATGTCGACAGCGATCATGCAGGGAATTCAAATCAGTGAAAAAGCCAAGGCTCGGGTAGAGCGACTTTTATCCGAAGAAGGCAAGGGTACTGATTATTTCGTGAGGGTCAGTGTGGTTAGTGGAGGATGCTCGGGACTGACCTATAAAATGGATTTTGACAATGCCATTCGTGAGGGCGATCAGGTATTTGAAGATAGAGGAATGCGCTTGGTTACGGATCGAAAAAGTATTCTTTACCTCTTCAATACTACGCTTGAATTTTCAGATGGTCTGGATGGAAAGGGATTCCACTTCATCAATCCCAATGCCTCCCGTACCTGTGCGTGTGGCGAAAGCTTTTCTTTATAATTAGCGTTTTATAAAAGGAATTGATTCCAGTCGCCCGCTCCTTGTAATCAAAAGTCGATACGTCCCGCTTCTCAGACCGTGCACATCTACCTGAACCTCATTTCCCCATTGCTTATAGGGCAGTTCAAACTGTTTTCCATCGATTCCGATTGCCAACAAACTTTTATAAGTCGATTCAGGTAAGTAGATCCATAATGATTCACTTGTGGGATTGGGGAAGGGTCGGACTTCCGACCAATTCGATTTTACTTGAATAGTATTGGATACAACAGAATCGCGGTGTGCAAGATGCGCAACTACGCGAAGCGTAGTTGCGCGAAACAGATGACATGCCAATGTTTTTTCCATGATTGATTTACCATGTGAGGGTAGGCTATCAATGCGGCGAAAAGGACCACCTTGGCTTGAAACTTCAATTGTATAATGCATTACCTCTAATTGGGTTGAACTGACCCATCGCAGCCTGCATCCCTCTTTTGACGCACTGCTGCTTAACTGAACCGATCGCTCTGGAAGTGCAATGACATTAAAGGAGGCAAGTGCATACACGCCGGATGGATTTCTAAAAGGAATGGTCCGTATACTGTCTTTTCCCATTTGGTTTGGACTTGCTACATGTGCCCACATGTTACGTGTAGAGTCCCACCGTGCTAAGGTATTCAGCGGAGAAGGAGGACTACTGAACATCGAAATTGGTATAACTATTGATTTCTTGTTTGTTGAATCTGAATCAGCACAATGAATCTTCCATCGGGTTGCTTCTGAAATGCTTTGAAGTGGATAGCTCACTGAAGAACTGGAAATAGGATGGTTTGAGATGGAATTGAAACCGATGATGCTCGTATCCGCAACATCCTTGATTAATGTAAGTGGTAATTTAAGCAGGTCATTGCCGATGGGAAAACCAAGTTCAACCATCCGGTCGCTCTTGCGATAAAACCAGCCTTTTACATAACACGTATCACAATCGATAAGGGTATTTCCTAAAAAAGTCAATTCAGCACTATCGCAAACAAGCACTTTGCCCGTTAACAGCAGTAAAGTATCTCGCACGGACAATTTGTTGTCAATTAAGAGTTCTCCCTGTAGTATCCTATTTTTTAGTGTCCCAATTGCATCAGGAAATCCTTTGCCTGTATGGTGACGACCAGTCCCGATGAATGCAAATCCAGTTGATTTACTAAGTTGTATTTTTTGAGTTTGAATGTTGCCGCTTAGCGTATCTCCCGATATGCCTATGCTATCGCCTAATGTAATGAAACTGTTTGCCTGTGTGATGAGCATACCTGGTCCTGTTAATTTTGACGTGTCCAGATAAAGATGAGTAGCGTCCAGAATTTCCATTGCACAGCTGTCGTGTCCCAAGCGCAATGAAGTAGCCAACTGGAGCAACCCATTTTCCAAGCGAATGCCATTGCTTCTGCTTCCCCATTGCATTTCCCCTTTAACCGACAAGCGTGCATGTTCTCCTTTAAAGAGTATTCTTTTTCCCAGTAGGTCAGTTACCGATGGAGCATGAATCCATTTACCCTCAATGTGTACATCATTGTAAAGTTCAATCTGGTTATTCAGGGTGAAGTTCAATGTGCTGTTGGATTGTATTCTCAGCTCGCCCCAAATGATTAGTTTGCTACTGCCACTTCCGCTGTATGTTTTTCTTCCTGCTAATGAAGACGATAAGATCAAGGTCCCAAACTGTCTTCCCGAGATAGAAACAATGTATCCTCCGTTTCCCGGGACATCAAATTCTACCATACCGTGTGCATTTTGCTTATCCCAACTGAGACGAGCCACCCAATGTGCATTTCCTCTTAGGGTTTGATGCAGGTATTTTCCCCCGTTCTCAATTCTTCCAATTCCGGTTAATACTATCGGATTGCCTGTTGCTGCTGTAGATCGGTTGATGATTACTCCGCCCTGCTTAATCCTCATGCAGGTATCCGGAGCCATGAGTTGCAAAGCAGGCGATGCGGTGTTGGTTGAAGGAATCTCTAATGTGATGGTGAAGGGGTTTTCAGGTGCAATCATTAGCGCTGCAATGGTTGCGCCCATTGTCCCTGTCGGGAGTTGCACATGGTAGGAATGTGGTATCAGTGCATTATTGAGCAGGATTGTATCGGTAGGAGCAGGAAGCCCATTTGGATGCCAGTTCACGGCATTGGACCAGGAACTATCTCCACCTTCACCGTCCCATGTCCTCACCAACTGACCCCAACTAGCAATTTGTAATCCGAGCAGCAGGACGATGCCGATTGCACCTTTTCTTATACCTCTTTTCAACACGCATGCAACCTACGGGTGCATATGACCCATTACAATGTTTTTAAGGTGTGTTTTTCGGTTTTTTTTCTGCAGTTGACGTTATCTTGCATTAAGATGATTGCAATTCTCATAAAAGAGTGGAGGCAGTATTTCAGTGGGCCATTGGGGTATTTGTCCATCGCACTATTTCTGTTGTTAACCGGACTTGTCCTTTTTATCCTTCCTGATACCAGCATTTTTGAATCCGGATACGCCACCTTGGATCCTTTTTTCCAATGGGCTCCTTATTTGATGCTGCTGCTGGTTCCTGCGTTAACGATGCGGTCATTCAGTGAAGAAAAGCGAAACGGGACTTTTGAATTGCTTCGTTCATTACCATTGGGTGCTTGGCGATTGGTAGTTGGGAAGTTTCTTGCTACCCTCGCGGTTGTATTTGCCGCATTGGGATTCACATTGATCTATGTGGTTACAATTGATCAGCTATCGAGTGCAGGTATAGATAGTGGAGCAGTTCTTGGTTCTTATATAGGGTTGATTTTTTTGTGTTCAGTATATGCATCTGTTGGAATTCTTTGTAGTCTTCTAATGGGTAATGCCATCAGCGCTTTCTTAACGTCATCTTTTGTATGTTATGCGTTGTATGCTCTTTTTTCTTCCCTTGCTGATTGGGGTGGGTGGGGAGCAGGCGCCGGATATGTGGTTTCGTTGGTGGGATTGAAAGCGCATTACGACAGCATCGGTAAAGGATACGTGGATGGTCGCGACCTGATTTATTTTTTATCTGTCTCTACTCTTTTTCTCGCATTCACTGCAGCAAGGATTTTGGAAAAATTGAAATCATTTTTCATCATTGCTCTCGTATCTGTACTTCTGGTGTCTGTTTTTCATCGTATACCGCTTGGAATAGACCTTACTGCTGAAAAACGATTTACGCTTTCATCTCCTACTACTGATCTTATTCAAAGGATAGATGTCCCCCTCTCCCTGGTGATTTATTTGGAAGGGGAGCTTCCTGCAGGATTCAGGCGACTGGCACAGTCAGTTGAGGATATAGGAAATAGATTTCGATCGCTCAGCAATGGAAAATTTTCAATACGCTTTGAACGGCCTGGAGAAGGACTCTCCGACTCACTAAAAGCCGTATTGTTTGATTCCTTGCAGCAGATGGGCATTCATCCGACCAACGTGAAAGCCCAGCAGAAAAGAGGGGAGGGCACGCAAGAGTCGTTGGTATTTCCAGGCGCCATCATGACAAGAGGCGAGCGCAGTGTGGGGATAGATTTTTTAGAAGGGCAAAGCAACGTCAATGGATTGGAATCGCTTAATACTGCAGAGGCGCTGCTTGAATTTAAATTGGCCCGGTCGATTATTCAGCTGCAGCGTGATACAATTCCCGTAGTAGGGTATTTAACGGGTAATGGTGAGCCTTTGGATGTGCGTGTATATGATCTAATTGAAAATGTTTTGAGAAAAGGTAATCTCTTCAATATTCTTCCCATTGATAGCGTGAGCGCTATTCCATCGGCATTTGATGTATTGTTCATTGTTAAGCCTCGTACTGCTTTTACCCGTGCTCAACGTCTGAAAATTGATCAATATTTAATGCAAGGCGGTAAAATCGTTTGGGCAGTTGATCAGCTGTATGCAAGCATGGACAGTCTTGAGCGAAGCAAAGGTTCCTTCGTTGCATTTGATATGGGACTGGATTTGGACGAACAGTTGTTTCGTTATGGAGTTCGAATCAATCGTGATCTGATCCAAGACCTCGAATGCGATAAAATGCCATCTGTAATTGGAAACATGGGGGATAAACCACAAATTCAATTGTTGCCATGGCCTTATGCTCCTTTATTAAGGGCAACTGCTGGACATCCGATTTCCAGTAACCTCGATTTTGTACTCAGTTCATTTCCGCAATCCATTGATACCGTGAATGCACCAGGAACAACCAAGCATATCCTGCTTTCTTCATCTGCATATTCCCGTTCATTGCAGACACCAGCTTTAGTAGAATGGAATAGCATCAAGACCGAAGAAGATCTCAAACTTTTTAATAAGGGACCATTACCGGTTTCGGTATTGCTTAACGGAGAGTTTACTTCTGCATTTACCAATCGGATCACTGCGGAAGAGTCAGCAGAATGGAATGCCTCGGGAATGCCTTTTCGATCCCGATCTGAATCCACTAGTCTATTGGTAATTTCCGACGCAGATGTTCTGGTGAATGGATTTAGTGAAAACGATGGTCCTTTGGGAATGGGTGTAAACACCTATACCCGTCAGCAATATGCCAATCGCGATTTCATTACCAATGCACTTTTTTTCATGACGGGAGGCGAGAAAATCATCGGTTCCCGGAGTAAGGTATTTGGACTGCGTCTGTTGGATAGGGAACAGGTGGAGAGTGATCAGTCGTTTTGGCAAGCACTCAACCTATTGCTCCCCTTATTCCTGCTCTTTTTGCTCTATGGCATAAACCGATATTGGCGTATTAGAAAATATACGCGATCCTGAGGAGGTGCGCTATAGGTTGATTATCTTTGACGCTCAATTGCGTGCAGATGACCCCTACTCAGATTGCGTATCTTACTTTCTCTCTCATCCTTTTGTTAGCGCTCGTCATAGACCTTGGACTCATCAGCAAAAAAAATACGACCATCAGTATAAAAGCCGCCCTGTTGCAAACTCTTTTTTGGGTCAGCTTATCATTCGGTTTTTGTGTGTTTTTATGGTTTGATGAGAGTCCACTTGTTGCAACAAAATTCTTTACTGCTTACTTGATGGAGTGGTCGCTCAGCGTAGATAATATTTTTGTCTTCATTTTGATCTTTACCTATTTCAAAGTTGAACAAAACGATGCAGCTCGTGCGCTCTTAATCGGCATTCTTCTAGCAATTGTATTTAGGATTGTTTTCATTGCTTTGGGTATTGAGTTAATCAATCGCTTTCATTGGATCCTTTACCTTTTTGGAGTATTTCTGGTGTACACTGGATATATGCTGTTCTTTAAAAAAGACGAAGCAGAATTTAATCCCGGGGAGACTAAAATTTACAAATGGATCACCCGAATTTTTCGTATAACCCTGATTGAGCCCAATGGTCGCTATTTTGTTAATGTTCACGGGAAGCTTTTTTTTACTAATCTGGCTGTTGTTGTATTGATGCTGGCCGCTGTAGATGTGGCATTTGCGTTGGATTCTATTCCAACTGTGGTATCCTTGGTGCGCGAACGGGCTTCCGATCCATTTACACCTCAAGACATTATGGTAATCTATTCCTCTAATGTGTTTGCTGTATTGGGACTGCGTTCCCTGTTTTTTCTCCTGAAAGGAGCAGTTGATCAGTTTGATTATCTTCAGCAAGGTATTGCTATCGTATTGATGTTTATTGGTGTAAAAATGCTGATTGAATATTTTGGAATTCATATTGATATCATCATTTCTTTGATCGTGATTCTGGTTTGTCTAGCGGGATCCATTGTGTACTCAATGAAGAAACCAAGAAAAAAATCGGTCTCTACCGAATTGTGATTTATGCAAAGCGGGTATTCAGCTACTGAGTTGTTCGCTGTCATTCATGCACGCGTACATGGGAACCCCGGGGCAATAAGAATTGAGCATCTATTGACCGACAGCAGGAAGTTGAACTTTCCGAATACGACGTGTTTTTTTGCTTTGAAAACCGGAAGTGGTGATGGTCATCGTTTCATTGAAGAGCTTTATCGATCGGGTGTACGAAGTTTTGTAGTAACAGAACTACTCAATCTGGACCAGTATCCTCAGGCAGTCTTTGCAGTTGTCCCTTCCGTTGTGGGTGCCTTACAGCAGATTGCAGCCTACCATCGTTTGCAATTTAAATTGCCAGTGATTGGTATTACGGGAAGCAATGGCAAAACCATTGTGAAGGAGTGGTTGTATCACCTGTTGCAGGAAGAATTTACGATTGTAAGAAGTCCCCGCAGTTACAATTCTCAAATTGGTGTACCCTTGAGCGTATGGGGAATACATCAGGAACACGATTTGGCCATTTTTGAGGCAGGGATATCTCAACAAGATGAAATGCAACCTCTTTCGGAGGTCATTCGTCCCACCATTGGTATATTAACTAACATTGGAGAGGCGCATAGTGAAGGTTTTGTGGACCGCAGACAAAAGCTACAAGAAAAGATGTTGCTTTTTCAAGATGCAGATACCCTCATCTATTGTTCCGATGATCCCATGGTAAAGCGTGAGATGAAGGCGTTAAAACTGAAAGGCAATCAACACCTGCTTGCTTGGGGGAGCGATCGTGATGCTGATATACTAATATTGGAATCCGAAATATCAGCAAACGGTCGTGCAATCGCAATAAAGGATCGTGGCACGTCCGTTGAAATTCGAATTCCTTTTGCCGATGAAGTTGCCATGCAAAATGCCCTGAATTGCTATGCGATTTGCAGTGCTTTGGGTGTTACCGAACGCATGCTTCACCGAATGAATGACCTTCCGCCTTTATCCATGCGCATGGCGGTTGTAGAAGGTCAGTTGGGCAGCAAGATCATCAATGATAGCTATAATGCAGATGCAACGGGTTTGTTCAGTGCGTTGGACTTTATGGGGATGCAGCATCCCAAAATGGAGCGAACTGTTGTGCTTTCTGATCTCTCTGGAATTGGTAAAGACCCATCCAAAATCTATGTGTTGGTGCAGGAATACCTGCGTTCTAAGTTGGTAAAGCGACTCATTACGGTAGGAAGTCAGATCCGAAATTATTTTTCTGCGGAAGCGAATCCTGGGTTAATCATAGAACATTATTCAACTACTGAAGATGCCTTACAGCATTTGCGTATTTCTTCATTTCGTGATCAACTCATTCTATTAAAAGGGAGACGTGATTTTCATTTCGAGCGAATCAGTGCTTTGCTTGAGGATAAGCGGCATCAAACACGTCTGGAAGTTAGTTTATCTGCAATGATCCAAAACTTGAGTGCATTTCGTTCCATACTCGGAAAAGATACACGCATCATGGCAATGGTGAAAGCTTTTTCGTATGGAGCAGGTAGTTTTGAAATTGCTAATTTATTGCAGTATAGTCGCGTTGATTATTTGGCAGTCGCCTACGCAGATGAGGGTGTTGAATTACGGAAAGCGGGTATTCGGATGCCCATCATGGTTTTGAATACTGAACGGGACGCTTTCCCAATGTTGCTTCAGTATGATTTAGAACCAGAAATCTTTTCTTTAGAAATCGCAAGTTCCCTATCGAATTTCTTGCATCGTGAGGGAATAGAATACTTTCCGATACACGTGAAGCTGGACACAGGAATGCATCGACTTGGGTTCAATGAAGAGCGACTGAATGATTTTCTGTCGAGTGGTATGTTGCAAACCTCATTCAAGGTCCGATCTGTTTTCACGCATCTTGCTGCTGCGGAAGATCCTCGTCACGATGACTTTACGAAAGAGCAAATTGCTGCTTTTGATCACATGTGTGCTGCAATACGATCCGCACTTGATTATGATTTTCTTCGTCATATTGCGAATACATCTGCTAGCATTCGTCACCCTCAAGCCACATATGAGATGGTGCGCTTAGGAATAGGCTTGTACGGAATCGATCCTTCCCAAACGCACGGGTTGTTGCATGAGGCTGTATCATTAAAGACTACCATTGCTCAACTCAATCAGGTAAAACGGGGGGAGTCAGTTGGATACGGTCGAGATGCCATTATGAAACGCGATTCAGTAATTGCCACCCTACGAATTGGATATGCGGATGGATTTCCGCGCGCATTGGGAAATGGAGTTGGATCTGTTTTGGTCAATGGAAAACTTGCCAAAACAGTCGGCAATATTTGTATGGATATGTGCATGATTGACGTAACTGATTTCGAGGATCTCACTTTAGAAGCAGAAGTTGAATTATTTGGACCGAATCGTTCGATTGTGCATGTGGCCAGAGACGCCGGCACAATCCCCTATGAAATAATGACCGGTATTTCCCAACGTGTGCCTCGTGTATATATTTCTTAAGTGAGGGGGTATCAATCTTCATATCATTATATTTGCAAAAACGGATTGTGGTGAAACCGAAATTTGCATTTGCACTGGTTTTAATTTTACTTGTCATCGATCAGCTCAGTAAGTACTATGTAAAAACCCATTTTTACATGGGTGAGGAAATTATTCCTTTTGAATCTGCGAATTGGTTTCGACTTCATTTCGTTGAGAATGAGGGCATGGCCTATGGCTGGAAATTAGGTGGCTCCTGGGGGAAGATTGCGTTAACGGTATTTCGTATGATTGCTGTTGCATTTGGTACGTATTATCTTTTATCGATCATTCGAAAAAACTATCATCGCGGATACATCTTTTGTGTGGTATTTATATATGCAGGAGCGTTAGGCAACCTGATTGACAGCATGTTTTATGGAATGGTATTTGAGTTCAGCGATGTATATGCACAAAATTTAGCCCGACCATTTTGGGTTGAAGGTTTTCAGGGCGGCTACGAAGGATTCTTGCATGGGCGTGTGGTTGACATGCTTTATTTTCCGATCATTCAAGACGGAAGATTTCCTGACTGGCTTCCGGTTTGGGGTGGAGAATCTTTTGAGTTTTTCCGTCCCGTATTTAATGTAGCCGATGCTGCAATCACCGGTGGCGTACTGGCGCTATTGGTATTTCAGAATCGTTTTTTTCCATCTGAAACCCAGTCACAGGAAGCCTCAACAGATTAGCTTAGGTTACTCACATTCCCCAGGCTGCTCTGTCAAGACTCCTGTACTGGATGGCTTCTGCAAGATGTTCTGGCATTATTTGCTCGCTTTCGGATAAATCGGCAATGGTTCTGGCAACTTTTATGATACGATCATACGCACGAGCGGACAAGTGCAATTTCTTCATGGCTGCGTTGAGCATTTGATGACTGCTATCGTTCAAGACACACCATTTTTTTATAGATGATTTTCCCATATGGGCATTGCAATGATTCATTTTCTCTTCTTTTAATCGCTCATGTTGTATTTTTCTAGCCTTCATGACCCGTTCTCGAATAACGGATGATTGTATCGAAGCTTCAGTGTGAGAAAGTTCTTCTACGCTGATGGGAGTTACTTCTACATGAAGATCGATCCGATCCAACAAGGGTCCGGAAAGTCGACTCAAATAACGGGCTACAGCTCCCGGGGGACAAGTGCAGGTTCTTTCAGGATGATTATAGAATCCACAAGGACAAGGATTCATGGAAGCTATGAGCATGAAAGAGGAAGGAAACTCCACTGCATTCTTTGTTCTGGCGATGGTGACTTTTCGCTCTTCCATGGGTTGTCGCATTACCTCTAAAGCACTTCTTCTGAATTCAGGTAGTTCATCCAAAAATAAAACACCGTTGTGTGCAAGGGAGATCTCTCCAGGTTGGGGTGTGTTGCCGCCACCGACCAATGCGATATCGCTGATGGTGTGATGAGGATTTCTAAATGGTCGCTTACCAATAATACCGGTATGTTCCGGAAGCTTTCCCGCTACACTATGAATTTTTGTGCTTTCCAGTGCTTCTTCAATACTCAAGGGAGGCAGTATGGATGGTAATCGCTTTGCCAGCATTGTTTTTCCGGCACCGGGCGGACCGATGAGGATTGCATTGTGTCCGCCCGCTGCCGCGATCTCAAGGGCTCGCTTTATGGTGTCTTGCCCTCGAACATCTGAAAAATCTTGTTCTTCTTCTGAATGGTTATTTTGAATAGATGAGGTACTCACTTTCTGCAAAAGAGGTGCAGTGTATTTTCCTGTTTGAATATACTCAATCACATCTTGTAATGATGCCATTCCCAGGATGTTCAATGAGTGAACTATTGAAGCCTCTTTTGCATTGGCAACAGGAAGGATGAACTGGCTAAAGCCCTCTTTCTGTGCTTGAATAGCCATGGCTAATGTACCTCGTATGGGACGAAGTGCTCCATCCAGACTCAATTCTCCCATGAGCAAGGCCTTATCAAAATTCTTTGGCAGTTCCAGTTGTTCTGAAGCAGCCAATATGCCAATCGCAATGGGCAGATCAAAAGCAGTCCCGGTTTTTCGTATATAGGCAGGTGCCAGATTGATCAAAATTTTTGTTCGGGGCATTTCAAATCGGTTCAATTTGATTGAACTCTCTACGCGTTGAAGACTTTCTTTGATAGAAGAATCTGGAAGTCCTACTATATAATACTCTCTGCCCTGTGCATTCCAATTGACTTCTACGGTAATGGTGAGGGCATCCACACCCTGTATCGCACTTCCATAGAGCTTAACGAACATGTGCCCAAGGTAAATGAGACGCGAGTTCCTTAGGACGTGGAAACGCGACCTCATTCATGTTTTAAAGCGATGCACAACCGGTGATTATCTTTAACGGGATGGGGTTTTACTATTCAGCTTGTCCAACAGATCTGTTACACCTTCTTTTTGTAAGATTAGGTACCCCATGCGATCTTGGCTTATACCATCTTTGAGTTGGTAACTGAATACCAAATCATTATTGATCAATTGGGTTTCAAAATATTTGAAGCAAATTGACGGTATTCCTTTCAGTTGATCTCCAATTTCATAAAGATGAGTAGAAAGAATGAAGAGTGCAGTTTGTAAGTTGATCATTCCTCTAATGACGGTTTCTGAACATTTCATTGCATCTTGAATGTTTGTCCCTTTGAAGAGTTCGTCAATTAAAACCAGCCAACGTTTTCCGTCTGAAATACGTTCTATTGTTTCACGTATTCTCTTTACTTCATTGAAGAAGTAACTTTCGCCTTTTGCAATGTTGTCTGCTACATTAATGTTTGTTAGAATTCCCTCAAATAATGAAAGCGACATGGATGCTGCGGGTACACCCATGCCTACGTGTGCCAAGTACACCGCTAATCCTACTGATTTTATCAATGTACTTTTTCCAGCCATGTTTGCACCGGTTAGGAAAATAAAATTGCTTTGCTTGTGCATGGTCAGGTCATATGCCACCGGTTTTTCGATCAGTAAATGGAACAGTCCCTTTGCCTCTATCATCGGTTCTGTTGTTTCATTGAACGATGGGAAGCTCAGTGAATAATGTTGATTAGCTACTGCCATCGAATGCCATGCATCAAATTGCGCAAAAAGGCCCATTAATTTTCGTACTTCGGAAATGCGCTCTACGTGAAAGAATCTACCAAAGTGCAATAGTTCGGAGGAGCTCAACTCTGTATACGTATTTTTTTTCTTTAGTGCATTTAGTTCAGGGAGTGCCAGAATTTTATCGGTCTGTTCCACTGCATGTGTAAGTTGTATTGGAAGTGATGGACCAGAAAAAAAGTGAACAATCTCATCCAAGCCTTTAATGAACTCAAAAAGTTGTCGCATTGAAAAGGCAATCATGGCGTAGTCGGTCGGATGCATCCATCGGTACAACAGGGAGCTGAGGGATGTGGGGTGAACGGGTATCTCGTCGGGATTATCGTCTAAAAATTTCTCGATAACCAACAGCGTTCCATTGGTGATTCGTGTGGGCCATTGTTCTAGCTTTCCCTCAAAACAGTGCAGTAGGCGCTGCATTTCCATTATCTCCTGAATATTGGAGCAGGGATTAGAGAGAATTCGGTGCAATTGGGATTTACCGATTGAAGTCTGGGTGAAGTCGAGTTTATGCATCAGGGAATATTCGCTTTCCTGATGAAATACCGAAAGGTCGTACAGCGTAGTAGTATCGATTTGCATGAAATTAATTCCGGTCGAATTGCAAGCGCATTCCTCTATAGGATGCGTCAACGCGACCATTTTCATAAACCGGGTGACCGTTTACCATGGTCATCACAATTTGAGCTGGGAAATTAAATCCTTCCAACGGACTCCATCCGCATTTATAAAGAATAGTGTCCTTACTCGCTAGCGTAGTAGAGTGGAGGTCAACCAATACCAGGTCTGCATAATATCCTTCTCTGATGAATCCTCTTTCTCGAATTTGGAAACAGGTTGCGGGTGCATGCGCCATTTTTTCAGCAATTTTCTCCAAAGAGATTGCTCCCATTTTATTATAGTGAAGCATCAGCAATAAACTGTGTTGAACCAGTGGAAGACCGGCATAGGCTTTTTCGTAAGGTCCTATTTTTTCTTCTGCCGCATGAGGGGCATGATCGGTGGCAATGATATCAAGACGGTCGTCTAAGAGTCCTTCCCAAAGTGCTTTTTTATTTTCAGGCCCTTTTATAGCAGGATTACATTTAATCTTATACCCCAGACGTTCGTAATCATCTGCTGTGAAGTGCAGGTGATGCACACAAACTTCAGAGGTGATGCGCTTTTCTTTGAGCGGTATCATATTGGTGAAAAGCTGCAATTCTTTAGCAGTCGATATGTGTAGGATATGCAAACGGGTATTGTTTCTCTGGGCCAACTGAACGGCCATTAATGAGGATTCAAAGCAGGCATCAACGTCGCGAATAATTGGATGATCCTGCGGTTGTGCTTCTTTCCCTGCGTCTTGATATTCCTGTAATTTCCTTTTGATGATTCGTTCGTCTTCGCAGTGAGTGGCAATCAGCAATTCACTTTCTCTAAAAATTTTGTCCAGGGTAAGGTGATTATCAACCAGCATATTGCCTGTGGAGGAACCCATAAATATTTTTATTCCACAGACATCATTTTTTCGGTTGTTGGTTCGCAGCACTTCATCTGTATTCTCGTTAGAGGTCCCCATAAAAAACGAGTAATTAGCAGGGGAGCTATTTGCTGCTATGGTATATTTTTCTTCCAGGAGTTCATGGGTAAGTGCAGGAGGTTTGGTATTGGGCATTTCCATAAAACTGGTTGTACCGCCTGCAACTGCTGCCATCGATTCAGTGTGAATATTGGCTTTGTGGGTGAGTCCCGGTTCTCGAAAATGGACCTGGTCATCGATTACTCCTGGAAATAGGTATTTGCCTGAACCATCAATTTCTCGCGCATTATACCGATTGTCGATAACTTCACTTATTTTAGAGATGCGCTGTCCCTGGATTAGCACATCTTTTATAGTGATTGTGCCCTCATTGACCAGGTGAACATTTTTAATGATGATTGTATCCATAAAAAGAACGGATTGGTGCCGAGTGCAAATTAAAAAAAGGTTTTTTGTTACCCTCATTTTTATTTCTCCTCTGACACTTTTTTCACAATCCACATTATTTCAGCAGGGTACAAAGGATTATTTACTGATGGAGCGACTGGATATCAAGATGCAAGTGGACAGTAACCTTGCATTTTCATCCTTAAAACCATTCAATCGCAAGTGGTGGTCGGAAAGCCTTCAATCTGCTGAAGCACATGCTGGCTCACTTCGACTATCATCCATCGATCGGTACAATCTTGAACGATCAAAACTCAATAACTGGGAGTGGTCGGTTCAAGCAGATTCTGCTTTTCCAAGTAAACGTCCTGTTCTTAAAAATTTTTACCGCGATCCCGCAAATCTTTTACGCGTATCGCGCAATGATTTTTTCCTTTCTGTCAATCCGATTTTTCAACTGCAGTTCATGAAAGAAAACCAATCGGATCGAATGCTGTTATTCAATTCACGTGGTCTTGCGGTTCGATCTCAGGTTGGCAAACGGATAGGATTACAATTCTACCTTACGGAGACCCAAGAGCGTGCACCTGAATTTGCATCGACTCGATTTGCTACTTACCGTGCTGTTCCTGGTGCGGGTGTTTATAAATCAGATGAAAAAACCGGGTACGATTGGATGGATGCCCGAGGTTCGCTTTATATACAAGCGGCCAAGTACCTGGATGTACAATTGGGTCACGATAAAATTTTTATTGGCAATGGGTATCGAAGTCTTTTCTTTTCTGATCAGTCGGCCAGTCACGCATATTTGAACTTGAATTTGAGGGTCTGGAAATTCAATTACAGTAGTCGCGTTATGGAACTACAGCCTCAGTACACCCGGAGAAGTTTAGGCAACGACACCTTGCTTTGGAAAAAGTATGCTACCATTCATTATTTAAGTGTAGCGCCGCTGAAGTGGCTGACAGTTGGATTATTTGAGGGAGTTGTGTATGGACGCATGAATCGCTTTGAAATCAATTATTTGAATCCAATAATTTTTCTTCGAACAGCAGAGCTTAATGTAGGAAGTCCTGATAATTCATTCATAGGATTTGATTTTAAAGCCAACCTTGCAAAACGCATGCAAGTGTATGGACAGGTCATGATCGATGAGTTATATACACGATTCATTCGTGAAAAGAAAGGGTGGTGGGGCAACAAGTGGGCATTTCAGGGCGGCTTAAAATACATTGATCTATTTGGTGTAAACAATTTGGATGTGCAGTTGGAAGCCAATTGGATTCGACCTTTCACCTATTCTCATGTAGATACAGTTGCCAATTACACCCACTTCAATCAGCCACTAGCACATCCTTTATTATCGCATGTTAAGGAACACATAGCCATTGTGCGTTATCAGCCTGCTCCGCGCTGGTACATGCATTTGAAGTGGATTGGTTGGAGCAGCGGTTCTGATGTAAACGGGCTGAATTATGGGAATTCTATTTTTCGCAGCAATGAAACAAGGGCTTTGAGCGAAGGTGTCTTCTATTTTGTACCAGAAAAGCGCAAAGGAAAAAATATACAAGTTTGGGCTGCTTACGAGCCTCGCGAAAATTTATTTATTGAAACTGCTCTTTCTTATCGAAGCTTGAGTGGAACATCCAATGCTGTTTTTGGTTCTATTGGTGTCAGGTTCAATATGCAGAGAAGGGAATACGATTATTAATTTCTTCTTTTCCCACCAAGTCCTCCACCTTCAAAGTGCAAAGTAAACATGATCATTCTGCTCTTCATCTGATCAATCGATTCTGCCACTGGATAGGGGATGTTATCCTGACTTTTTGAATACACGTTGTTTAGGCCGTTGCTAATTTTTAGTTCTGGAGAAAGGATAAAGTAGGGAAAGAAAAACTGACATCCAATTCCAGCTTCAATCCCCTGATCTTGTTTTAAAACGTTCACATAGGAGTTAACAGAGGGATTACGCGCCAAATCGTAATCGTATTTATATCCTCCCATTGCGTAGAATCGAAAATTTCCTATCCGGTCGCTCTTCAACCTTACTTGAATGGGGAAGCTCATCACAATGGATTCAGTCTTTAGGACTTCCGGATTGGTTTGAAGGCTGGAGCCTGGGAATCCTTTATATTGAAACCTTTTTTCACTGAAGACCAGATGAAGTGGGTAAGCTCGGATATCAATATGCTTAGTAAGTTGAAGATTTGCTAAGATGCCCAAATGAATTCTTCCTGTATTTAAGGATTCAAAGGATTGGACTTCATTAGTGGGGTTAATAAAATTTGATGAATGGGTTATGTTGTAATGCGAACTATTATAGCCTAACGCGATTCCAAAATAATATAATTTGTCATCGTGATACTGCAAATTCAGCTCACGTGCACGTTGTGCATGCAGTGACTGCATAACTGAGATGGCTATCAGTAGAGCAATTATTTTGTGCCTGTATAGATGCTGCATATTCCCCAGCTTAATCGATTTATTGATGTTTCAGTGAACCCTGCATGCTCAAGTACACGGGTGAAAGCATTGCCTTCTGGAAATTGTTGTACTGAGTCGTTCAGGTATTGATAGGCATTGCGGTTACGAGAAATTAGTCCGCCTATGCCTGGTGTAACAATATTCATATAAAATGAATAGAGTTGTTTAACGAAAGGAAGTT
>JAFMES010000168.1 GCA_017856605.1 Chitinophagaceae bacterium | reverse complement strand
CAAAGTGATCGGTGGAGAAATTTGAAAGAAGATGGAATGGAAGAAGCTGACATCCGTAAATCATTTCGCGAACCGATTCGCATGCGCGTGTTTGCCTGGAATGAAAAGAGGGAACTGGACACAACAATGTCTCCCTTAGATTCCATTCGTTACCACAAACAGATCATGCAAATTGGACTCTTGGCTATGGATCCACTGACAGGCGACGTCAAGGCGTGGGTGGGAGGAAGTAATTTCAAACGATTCAAGTTTGATCATGTGAACGTAAAGACCAAGCGTCAGGTCGGTTCAACGTTTAAACCCTTATTATATACGTTGGGCGTGATGAATGGCTATACACCTGAGACCAATATGCCTGGGGGACCGATTGACATGGGCGGAAAGATGATTGATGGAACAGGTGGTCCCATGGCCATTTGTCTTGCTTTCTCAAAAAATCCAGCTGCCGTTCATTTGATCAATACCCTGGGAGTTGAACGCACCATTGAATTTGCCAAACAATGCGGTATCACCAGTACCATTCCACCTTATCCATCTATCGCTTTGGGATCTGCGGATATCTCATTATTTGAAATGGTACAGGCATTCAGCATGTTTCCAGCGAGGGGCTTTAATGTGAAGCCTAATTTTATTAGTCGCATTGAAGACCGCAACGGCAATGTACTGGCATCATTCCGAGCAGAAACAAAAGAAGTCATCAGTGAGTCAGAGGCCTTTGTAATGACCAAAATGCTTCAGGGGGTAGTTGATAGAGGAACTGCGGGCTCACTCCGATGGGCATATGGAGTTCAAGGACAAGTAGCTGGCAAAACTGGAACAACCAATGACAATGCCGATGGATGGTTCATTGGTTTCAATCCCCAATTACTGACTGGTGTATGGGTAGGTTGCGATGACCCATTTTTACGGATGTTGTATACAGCCGGTGGTTCTCAAATGGCTATGCCGGCCTGGGCCTATTTTTATCAGCAAGTCTTTAATGATAAGTCGCTCAACATCGATCCAGAAGCCGCGTTCATACCACCCTCCAACATGCAAAACGAAATCATTTTCGACTATGATCCATTTGCGAAAGAAGGTGCACAGTTGCCAGCAGAAGGAGAAGAAGGTAACAAATCAACAGAATACGTAGAGATTCCCATCAGCGATGGGAAAGAAAAAGTGGTGACTGAATCTAAAAAGTTTGAAGAACAATCGCTTCCAGCAGAACAACCAAAACCGTTGGTTCCTAGTCCTCAAAAACAGGAAGTTCCTAAGCCCGATTCATCTGCTAAGAAAAGGGGAATACTCAAACGAGTATTCAGTAAAAAAGATGGCTGATCTACTGAACGAGATTACTTTTTACCGATTGTACCAAAAACTCCCAACGAATAAAACAGGGTATGGGATGCGTTTGGTGTTACCGGTAATCTGTATTGACCTTGCAATACGATGAAGGCTTGATCGTACAGATTCAATTGAAGTCCCGCGCCTGCAGGAAGGTAAGCAGCATAATAGCCTCTCCAACTGGAAGCACCAGCACCCATTGACAAGAATGGCGATACCCAATATGAATCATTGGTAAGCTTCATGAAGAGGTTGGCATCCAATTCAAAGTAAGGCTTCGGACCTACTCCTGCCGCAAATGGCTGATTCGCTAACGTATATTCCAAATTGGAAAAACCAAAACGTGCATTGAAATCAAATGTTTCATCTAAACCAACTGTGTAGTTGAGTGCAATACCCGGACGCATTCTGCTCAGCTTATTCCACTGCTGTTTTGCAAGAACTCCGGATAAACCGTTCTGCCTCATTTCAGTTGCTGTTTTATAATCATGTAGCGTAAACTGAACGCCAAGATTTTTTCCTTTGATAGTTGATGACTTGTCTTGTGCTTGAACACTAACCAGAGCGAACAAGGAAATTGCCAGGAATGTAATCCTATTCATAAACAGTTGGATTTTTGAGTATAACAAAAATACTCCCATGAAGTTGAATCGTAAAATATTTATTGGATTTTAGAGGCTACTTCAATGGAGTCGGGCTTGACGACTTCTACCCTCACCCGAATAACCCCTGATCGGTTGAATCCCAATTGTTTAGCAGCAGAGCGGGAAACATCCACTATACGCGGATTTCGGTGATGCAAACGGTCGTTTACCCTTAAAACGACAGATTTACCGTTTTTTAGGTTGATCACGCGGACCATGGTACCAAACGGAAGGGTGTTGTGAGCACACGTGAGCTTACCCTGGCTGAAAATCTCGCCGTTAGCCGTAGTCCGACCAACAAACTTATCAGCATAAAAACTGGCAACGCCCTCGGCAGTGTCAACTACTGGCACTTTTCGGTAATTGGGCCTTTGCTGAGCAAAACCCCAACTGCTGCTCACTAACATAGCCAGTAGCATCAATCCAAGTACATTATGATAAAGCCTAATCTGCATGAAGCCTATAAAATTAGTCCCGGAAACTCAAACATGAAACTTATTGACGACCTTTAACGCTTTTTTATTTTATAGTATTGATTTTCAATATTTTATATTTAAAAAACGATACACCAACCTCGTTATTTATTATGAATAGAAGGTGGAAAATCGGTAAATTGAACACTGGATGGTCACATTGTTAAACACATGGAAGAGGATTGGTTTCATTGCCCTCCTCTCAATCGGGTTGCCCCAAGCCCAAGCGCAGTCCCTGAAGGTCACTCGTTCCTTACAGGAATTCAAGATCTCTGTAGATGCGGATTCCTCCCTGAATATGGTTGAATTAACCTCGCTGGTACCTCGGCTGAAAGTCGATCTACGATATGCCACTAACATGAACTTTACGGGTGTTCGGCTTTATCCAAAGGGACAGCAACAAACCTACCTCAGAAAGGATCCGGCAACAGCCCTCTCCCGTGTGGCCATCGAACTGGAAAAGAAAGGTATTGGATTATGGGTCTGGGATGCCTACCGACCCTACGCTGTAACGGTTAAATTTTGGAAGTTGATCCATGATGAACGCTATGTGGCCAACCCTTCTAAGGGAAGTGGTCACAATAGAGGCATTGCGGTCGATCTTACCCTGTACGACCTTAAAAATGGATCGCTATTGGACATGCCCACCGCATTCGATGATTTCAGCGAAAACGCACACCATGGAAATAACAACCTCTCTGAAAAAAAGATATTCAACAGAGAATTGCTTCGGGAGGTAATGGAACGAAATGGTTTCATTAAATTTCAAACTGAATGGTGGCATTATTACTGGCCCAATGGCGACCGATATGATGTGCTGGATATTCCATTCAAGGAACTAAACAAACCGATGCGTGCTATTGAACAATAAACATATCGTAGTTGCGGGAGGCACATCCGGTATTGGACTTGCGGCATCCAAGTATTTTGCAGACAAGGGTGCTAAAGTGGTAGCCGTGGGTAAAGAGTTTCCTAATCTTCCATCCAGCAACGGATCTATCGAATACCTATTTCTAGACCTCAAAGAGGAAGGAAATTGCAAGCAAGCCATTGATCACTGCATTGAGCACTATGGCGATTTCGACGGATTATTTCATGTAGCAGGCGGCAGCGGTAGATCTTTTGGCGATGGTCCTTTGCATGAGATGAGTCTCGATGCATGGCGAGCTACCCTCCAACTCAATTTGGAAACAATGATGATCTCTAATCGAGAAGCCATCTCCGCATTTCTAAATAAAGGAAAGCGTGGTAGTATCGTGAACCTTTCTTCTGTCTTAGCTACCCATCCATCACCTGCTTTTTTCTCGACCCACGCATACGCAGCTGCAAAAGCTGCCATCATCGGATTATCCACTGCTGCAGCGGCACATTACGCGAAACACAACATCCGGATCAACGTCATCTCTCCTGGTTTAGTGGAAACACCTATGTCGGCTCGAGCTACAACTGATCCCGCTATCATGAATTTTGTGAAAAGCAAACAGCCTCTGGATGGGGGGAGAATTGGGAGACCAGAAGAGATTGCCCCAATGGCTGCATTACTGCTTTCGGATGAAGGTTCTTTCATCACGGGACAAACCATACACATCGATGGAGGATGGTCGGTTTCAGAAGGGCAACATTCATAAATGAAAATTGCATGAATCAAATTGAACAATACCTGGAAAAAAGTCGTGCTATATGCGACACGATTGCTTCACAAAAAAATGAAATTGAAACTGCAGCGCAATGGTTTACCGAGACCATTTTACAAGGCAGGATGGTGCATGTGTTTGGATCAGGACACAGTCGCATTATGGTAGAAGAAATGTGGCCCCGCTATGGATCCTTTCCCGGATTCAATCCCATTGTAGAATTATCCCTCACGTTTCATAACCTGGTTGTTGGCGCAAACGGTCAGCGCCAAGCAATGTTTTTAGAAAATGTAAGCGGTCTCGCTGAACGAATACTAAGAAACTTTACAATCACGGAACAGGATTCGGCATTGATCATTTCATCGGGAGGCACCAACATTGTTCCAATTGAAATGGCAGAAATACTTCAACGTAAAGGCAATAAAGTAGTGAGCATTGTATCAAAAAAACATTCTGCAGCCAGTGTCAGCAAACGGAGTGATGGAAAAAAATTAGGCGACTGCTCAGACTTGGTACTGGATACAGGTGCCCCCGTAGGCGATTCGATGGTGCACATCGAAGGACTGAATACCCCAGTTG
>JAFMES010000167.1 GCA_017856605.1 Chitinophagaceae bacterium | reverse complement strand
GGATTGGTCCATCTCAGCGAGATTTTGATCGAAGTCTTTTTGGCAAGAAGCCAGGATGGACATAGACAACACGATCAGCACATGTAGTGCGTGTTTTTTAGTAATCATGGTACGAGTTTTTTTACGGACAATATATCAAAGCTGTCTTGAGACAGACTGTTGACCAGTATTCAGGAATTACAAAGGAAGATGGATAGTGTCCGGTAGATCAGGTAGGAGCTTGGATTGACACAATTGAAGTGTGTCATTAATTAGTGACAAAATTGATATTCACTATCGATAAATGCAAGTTTTGTTCAACAAAAATTCTAAATTGAAAAATAAGTCATTCAAAATCAATGACTTTTAAAGATTGGATTTAATCCGACTAAGAGCGTGTGTGTATAAACAATCCTGTGATAACCATTGACGTACCAATTAATGTATGTACTCCCAATGGCTCATGCATCAACATATTGGAAAAAATAAATCCGAAAATGGGACTCAAAAACAACCAGTATATAGATCCTTTAGAATACTTACGAAGTAGGAAGATCCAACTTTGAACTGCAGCTATAGATACACCAAATACCAGCCAAAGCGTTCCGGCCCAAAAATTTTGATCAAAATGATTGGCATTGCTTTGCCAGGTGAGTATAAAAAACGGTAGCGTAAAGACTGCACCAAAAAATGTTTGCCAACCATTGATTGTGAGAATATGCATCCCTTCCCATTGCTTTCCCTGAAAATAGATAGTACCTGCTGAATATACCATCATGCTGGTGAATAAAATAAGTAAGCCTTTTATGGTAGCGTGACTGCCCAGTATCAATGGATAAGCACATATGGCTACACCTACCAATCCCAATGCCAGTGCAGAAAAATGCAGAAATGAAATTTTTTCTTTTCTCCATACTGCTGCTAATATGGTAATCAATACGGGATTTATGGCTACAGCTAACGTGCCCAGTCCCGCTGAAACCTCCTGAATAGCCACAATGAACAATCCCAGATACATTGCAATATTCAACAATCCATATACTGCAAGTTGCTTCCATTGACCTTTTTTTGGAAGTGGATGGCGTAATACCAGATGCGTAACTCCAATCATAATCAAGGCAGCTATGCTGAATCGTGTCAGTGAGATGGTGAAGGGTTGAGCTGATCGTAAGCCAATCTTAGAGGCGACTGAAGCGGATGCCCATAGTGCAGAAAAAGGGAGTCCCACCAGCCAGTATGATATTGTAGGTTGTTGCTTCATGAAGGCCATTTCAGCCAGAGAGTCGAAGTTAATTCAATCCAGCGTGTTGGGCCAGTAAAAAGAAAGCAAATCGTTGTAACTTATACGCATGAAGAAGGCCCTGCTTTTCATTTTGCTGTGTTGTAATTGTTGTGTTGGCGTATTCAATCTTACTGCACAAGATCGAAAGCCCAATATTGTCATTCTATTATCGGATGATCAAGGCTGGGGCGATCTCGGATTTACTGGGAATAAAACAGTAGCTACGCCTCATATCGATCGACTTTTTAGTGAAGGAGTAAGGTTCAATCGTTTTTATGTCAATGCAGTTTGTTCTCCTACACGGGCGGAACTGTTGACCGGTCGTTCGCATGTTAGAGGTGGAGTTAGCGGAACTGCGTCTGGGAAAGAACGATTGGACTTAGATGAGACTACGTTTGCTCAAGCACTGAAACAAGCGGGGTATGCAACAGGAATTTTTGGGAAATGGCATAATGGGGGACAAGGTCCCTATCACCCCAACGCCAGAGGGTTTGATGAATTTTATGGATTTACCATCGGGCACATTGGCAATTATTTTGATGCTGCACTGCAGTCGAATGGTAAGCCGGTAAAAGGGAATGGATACATAACCGATGATCTTACAAGCAAGGGACTTGAATTCATCGAACAGCATAAATCTGTTCCTTTCCTTGCTTACTTCCCATTCAATGTGCCACACAGTCCCATGCAGGTGCCAGATAAAAATTGGGATACCTATGCTAAAAAAGAAATCCTTCAAACAGGAACTCGATCTGAATTAGAAAATATTCAACATACCCGAGCTGCATTGGCCATGATGGAAAATCTGGATTTCAATGTAGGTCGCATTCTAAATAAACTATCCGACTTGGGATTGGATAGCAACACTATTATTATATACTTCTCCGATAATGGTCCCAATGGTCACCGTTGGAACGGAAATATGAAAGGCATCAAAGGAACTGTTGATGAAGGCGGAGTTCGATCGCCTTTTGTTATTCGCTGGAATAAGAAACTGCAATCGCATTCGATTGATGCGATTGCTTCTGTAATGGATATTTATCCAACGCTCATGGACCTCATCGGAGCCCCGTCTATTAATTCAAAGCCATTGGATGGAAAAAGTCTAGTCCCGCTGATTCATCAAAAGCATTCAAGAGAACTCGAAGAGCGATTTCTCATTAATTATTGGTCGGGGAAGACCAGTGTACGGTATAAAAATTTGCGTTTGACTCACGATGGTAAACTGGTAGATGTGTTTTCAGATCCCAGTCACTCCAATGACCTGTCCTCAACCTATGTTTCTGAGAAAGAGTCGATGCTGAACTTCAGGGATACGTGGATCCGTTCGGTGCTCACTGAATTGCCTCCGCAGGATATTAGGCCATTCGTTGTAGGCAGTTCACTGTTGAAGACAGATATTCTTCCTTCCAGTGAAGCCAATGGATACGGAGCGGTTGTTCGTTCCAACAAGCATCCCAATGATAGTTATTTTCGGCAATGGCGATCTGACAACGATCGAATCATCTGGTCCGTTCAAGTTGAGAAGGCAGGTGCGTTTGCTGTTCAAGTATATTATGCATGTTCTACTGCAAATATTGGCTCACGCATTTTATTGAAATCCAACAATGCACAGGTAGCGTCTCTCATTAAGACAGAAAACAGTTCACCATTAATGGGACGTGAAATGGATCGTGTTGAAAGGGAAGAGTCCTATTTAAGAAATTTCAAATCTTTATCACTTGGCAGATTGAAATTGACTGAAGGCGCTAATCAACTTGAATTGTATGCTCAAGGAATCAAGAAGTCGGATGATCTTGAAATCTACATGATCACCTTGCAACGATTGTAATCTATCCTTGCTGTACAGTTTTTTTATTTACTGCAACCCAGATTGCTGCTACAACTATCAGAGCCAATGCAAATAAGGCAGTGTTGGCAATCACAGGATGATCTGCATTTCGCTTTACATAAATTCCATAAAAAGCCCAGCATACTGCAATCGCCAAGGATGCATTTCTTACGGTTCTCATTATCCAAACGACAATAGCTGATCCTACTGCAAGTATTCCAATGGTGATTATTTCTTCGGTTGAAACATCAAATCGAATTGCTTTTGAAACCAAGAAAGTCGTCACATTGGCTATGGTTGCGATACAGATCCAGCCGAGGTAAACTCCAAACGTGATGCGGTAGAAAAGGTTTCCGTCTTTTTTAAGTTCCAGATTAATTAATGCCAACGTGGTGAGCAGGGCCAGCATAACCAATAACGAGATGAATATGTATTCAAATTGCCAGAATACAATCCAACTCAGATTGAATATACAGCTCAAGATGAATAATGGATTCTGCGTAATGGACGTTTTGTATTTTTTAAAGAATTGCAGAATCAAGAATCCGGTCACCAATGTATAGATCAGACTCCAGATGGCAAAGGTTTGATTGGAGGGTGTAAAGAGATTATCGTATTTGTCGGATAACTCTCGGATGGTTCTACCACCGAGGTTGGTTACAACCGATAAATAGTTGACATAGATGGCCAATACAAAGAATACGACATTCAACAGTGGATAACGAAGTGATTTCATGCTACTAAGCTACTGATTACCGATGTCTTTGACGCAACGAAAACCTATGTGATTAGCGGGTGATCTCCAATCTCCTTTTCCTCTTGTCCCAACCATATACCGCGTACAATACTGATCGGTACAGAGGAAAGACCCGCCGCGTTGTACTTTTTTTGAAACCCCTGGCTCCAGTGGATCAAACGAAGAAGAAGGTCCTTTTGGATTTTCTATGGTTTCTTTTCCATCTATTGCGTATTGATCATGACGGTACCAGTCGCTGCACCATTCCCAAACATTGCCAGCGATATTGTACAGTCCAAATGCATTTGCAGGGAAGGATTTCACAGGAGCTGTCGCTATAAATCCATCTGCGCCAGAATTCTGTTGTGGAAAATTCCCCTGAAAGGTATTGGCCATGTACGATCCATTTTTTTGATAGGTGTTGCCCCATGCATACACATCGCCTGCTTGTCCCCCTCGTGCAGCAAATTCCCATTCCGCTTCCGTAGGCAATCGCTTGCCTGCCCATTGAGCATAGGCCATGGCATCTTCCCAGGCGATGTGCACGACCGGATGATTTCCTTTACCAATAATGGAGGAAGAAGGACCTTCCGGATGTTTCCAGTTGGCGCCCGGAACGTATTGCCACCATTGAGCGTAGTTGGAGAGGTCGACGGTGTGAGTAGGCGGACTAAATACGATCGAGCCTGCCACCAACTGATCAGTCGGCACTCCCGGTAACTCTTCCGCTGTCGGTTTTCGCTCAGCCAACGTAACATAACCTGTTGCTTTTACAAAGGCGCTGAATTCGGCATTGGTAACCTCCGCCGCATCTATAAAAAAGGCGGATAATTTTACTCGAT